>JAGPGR010000351.1 GCA_018055865.1 Paludibacteraceae bacterium
CCATTAGGAACCACATTGTCAGCAACATCATTGATGTAATTAACCTGAACTGAGTCCGGCATTGTACCACCCCAACCGGTACGCCATGTTGCCGATTGTAAACTTGTTTGAACTGTTTGATGAATATTAACAGTTGAAAAACCTGTGATTGCAGGAGCATATTCATTAAGCGATACCAGATTCAGATTCAGAGTACCACCGGCAGGTCCTTCAATTGCCTTATTAAAGGTTGCGCCAGCTTCAAGGTTAAGTGTAATATTCGGCTCTGTTGTCATGAATTTGCTGGTTGCGTTAGCGTGCTTAACCAATACAGGCTCGCTGGTCTGAATTATTGTTCCTCCGACCAGGCGGTTATCGGCGCCTAAGGTTGTAGGTGCACTTACCATAAGAGTACCGCTACCAAGAATTTTACCTGTTCCTGTAAAAATATAATCAGGAGCCGAAACAGTCATGTTGGCCTCGTCAAGTTCAATATCTCCGATGACTTCCACAGTCTTATTTATAGCGTCAGTTTTCGAGAATTCTACGGGATTACCCTTTTGATAACCCATAGATGAACCACCGGATATACTGAAATTATCATCCAGGTAATTCCATTTAGTACTCACATCTCCACCCCAAACATAGGTACCTGCTGTAACAGCTACTTTCTTGAACACAACGCTCAGTGAGTTATCTACTCCCGGTGTAGTGCTGAAATCAACCGTCAAGCTTTCTCCATCAGTACCCTTTGCTGCATTTGCTGCATGCGTAGCTTCTTGATCGTAGAAATAATAATACATTCCGTCGCCCGAAGTAAAATTAATTTTATCAGCGGCCGAAAGCCAGACAGTAGAATTTACCTGCTGATTTGCCATTACTCTGGGGTCTTTGATGGTATTGCCCGAACGATCGACATACTTAACAGTAACATCGGCTATTCCTACTGATTCTTTCCAAACGTACAGTTGCCAGTTGTCGTAAGAGTGATTTAAAGCTCCCGAGCCACCACTACGTGTATGGAATGAAGCCATACGATCTATTTGATTAACTATACGGTTCTCCAGAGGTACAGTTGTAGCAGTTCCTACCATCCAGGGTGCAAGAAAATCCTTGTTTTCTATTGTGTCACCATTGAGAGGATTTGCAATTTCATACATGATGAATTTCTGAATTTTCTGTGTTTCGAAATTCATTTCAGCAAAAATATGAAATGCAGAACCTTGAACGAGTTGTACTTTGGTTTTTGTACTTAAGTTCAGGCTATCAGCAGTAACCCAATCTGTTTTTGCAGTAGCCTGACGGGTAAATTTTCCGTTGTTCCCGTTTTGGTTATAGAAAACAGGACCTTGAAACTCTCCGGGAAGAATCTCGCCAC
This sequence comes from Paludibacteraceae bacterium, assembly GCA_018055865.1. Lineage (GTDB taxonomy): Bacteria > Bacteroidota > Bacteroidia > Bacteroidales > Paludibacteraceae > UPXZ01. The sequence continues at coordinate 1,358 of JAGPGR010000351.1, forward strand.
TTGTATCACGTTTTGGTAACCCTTGCGGATCATGATTCAGAAAATGAAAATATCCATCGGGATTTTTGTAGCAATACAGTCCGAAAATCACGTCTCCATACCAGGTGTCGTTTACGTTTACGTTTGCACTATTCGGTCCCATCACAAAGAATCCGTTTGCCTGACGGGCATCCCAGTCGGCCGAATTTACTGTCCAGTCAAACTCCATTACCCAAACGGTAGAATCTTTGAAATTACTTGTCATTGTTGAAGGAAAACGCAATTCACCTCCACGGGTACCGGAACCTCCTGCACTAACTGTCGTAAACCCGGTAGCTACCTTGTATGCTGCAGCAGCATGTCCGAAGAAACAACTTGTGCTGGATACTCCGGTCCAACCTGTCGGCAAAGCTTCCATTCCATCAAATGATTGATTAATAAAATAATTTGGGAAATAAGTTCCCGGTTGTGCAAAAGCAGTACCTAAACCCATTATTGTCGTAGCTACGGCAATAATCAATAATGTAAATGTTTTTTTCATGATAATAAATATTTTTTGAACACCTCAATGATTTTTGTATTTTTTCGACTTTGACCCCGGTAGAGGTGTGTTAAAACCGGGGAAAAAATCGTATAAAAAATTAATTATATTTTTCGAAAAAATAAATATTCACAATTAAAATTATTCATAAAAAGGAATATACCAGCTTTGCTCGTCAGAAGTAAAGTTTGGTGCAGGAATATTGGCCCGCTCATACTTCTTTTTTATGTTTTCATCGAAGAGGTAGCTAAAACCGTTGCGTCCTTCCTTGTTCATTCTTCGGGCAATGCGTACCAAATCGCCCCAGCGATGACCTTCGAAAGCAAGTTCAAGTCCTGCTTCGCGTACTATCTGCTTTTCGAGCCACTGAATACTGTCCAGCTGAGTTGTAAAACCGGCAGGAAAATTTACCGCAGGCATAAAAGCACGGCCACGCACCCCGCCATTTTGTTCCCATTCACGCGGATAGCGTGCATCAAAACGGTAATCGATGGGGTACGGATCGAACGGACTGGTTCCGGTTACATAACATGAATCGTCGGGGAAGTAAGTCCCATCGGGTTTTTGAAAGCGATATTTTGAATTTTTTACGCCATTGTTGAGCAGGCACCATGCCAGATACGGATATCCTGCCCGGTTAGCAGCTTCGGCATACCTCAAATGTAATCCGGCAGCACGGCTAATCATCCAGAATCCGTGTTGTTTTGCTAAGGTGTTTGAATTTTGTCCGCTGTATTTGGTAATTAATCCATCATCCGTGAATGAACCTCCTTTTCCGCGTGCGTCGTAAGGAAACTGATTTCGCATTGGTTTGCCCCAGAGTGAATCCATAGCGTAATCCGATGCTTTGAGCTGATAGCCTTCAAAAAGTTTGGTGAATGGATTGACCGGCTCCAGTTTGTCATCGAAAGG
>JAGPGR010000059.1:0-2782 GCA_018055865.1 Paludibacteraceae bacterium
CAAAACACGTTCGCCCTGGGCGTGGATTCCCACTCTTTATTTTGCAGAAGGAATTCCCTATGTAGTAGCCATGACTGTAGCCGTAATCATGTACAAGCGGCTCGGAATCTCTAATACCGACATTGCCCTATACACAAGCTGGCTGTATTTACCCTGGGTAATTAAACCTTTCTGGAGTCCTTTTGTAGATCTGATAAAAACAAAACGATGGTGGATCACTACCATGCAACTGCTCATAGGCGCAGGATTGGCAGGTGTTGCATTTTTAATTCCAGCTCCATTTTTCTTTCAGGCTACACTGGCTGTGTTATGGCTGATAGCTTTCAGTTCTGCCACTCACGACATAGCCGCTGACGGATTCTACATGCTGGCACTCGACAGTGGTCAGCAATCTTTCTTTGTAGGAATACGCAGTACATTTTATCGTCTGGCCATGATTTCCGGTCAGGGTGTGCTTATTATTCTGGCCGGAGCACTGGAAGTGGCTACCGGAACCGAACCGCTGAAAATCAACGTGCAATCTTCTAACACCACTCAAACCGAGTTAGTAGCAACTAATCCTATCATAAGGGACACGACCGGAACGATTGAAACGTTTTCTGCCTTTCCGGCCAATTTGACATTAAGAACGGCAAACATAAGTGCGGAAGAATTTAGCCAATTGAAAGATTTTGCTACAACTGAAAATGAGAAAAATGGTTTCAAAGACAAAGAAACTGGTGCTACACAGGCTGAAGTGAAAGAAAAAACTTCCTGGTGGACCTTACATGTTTCCTCACCACTGGGAAACTTTATCAAAATGAGATTCGGCGAGAAGAGAGAAAAAGACTTGCCGTTGATACACGGTGAAAAAACGGGAAATGCCGGCTTAATTGCCATTTCTTTGAACAAGAAACCCGAGCCAGGCAAAGAAATGGTGCTGAACACACGTTTCTCCGGAGGCGATAAAAGCATTTCGTTGGTAAGCGGCGAGCGGCTGGTTTTCACTAATCAAAACTGGGACAAGCCCGCCTACCTGGTCGTTCAGTTAGATAAAAAACTAACCACCGAAGTCATCGGGACATTCACAGCTGCTTCAGGTAATCTGCCTATTGCTTGGAGTATTACTTTCTATATTTTAGCCGGTTTTTTTCTGTTGATCTTTATTTATCACCGTTTCGCACTTCCGGTTCCGGCATCAGATGCACCCAAAAATCATACAGCCAGGGATATATTCAAAGAATTCGGATTGACTTTCAAATCCTTTTTCCTGAAAAACGGAATAGGGCTTGCCATTGCTTTTATGCTGCTTTACCGGCTTGCCGAAGCCATGCTCGTGAAGCTGGCATCTCCCTTCTTGCTTGATACACACGAAGTAGGAGGCCTGGGACTTACTACCGGACAGGTAGGGTTGGTTTACGGCACTGTGGGTGTTATTTCACTTACACTGGGCGGAATTGTGGGTGGCATAGCTGCATCTCGTAAAGGTCTGAAATACTGGATTTGGCCCATGGCACTCAGCATCACGCTGCCCAATCTGGCTTATCTTTATTTATCGTGGTTTACACCCGAAAGTTTATTTCTGATTAATCTGGCTGTTGCCATTGAACAATTCGGGTATGGATTCGGTTTTACAGCCTACATGCTCTATCTGATTTATTTCTCTGACGGAGAACACAAAACAGCACATTATGCTATCTGTACCGGATTCATGGCACTTGGGATGATGCTCCCGGGTATGATGGCAGGCTGGATTCAGGAACTGATTGGATACAATCATTTCTTTATTTTCGTCATGATTTGCACTATACCAACACTGGCTATCATTCCATTCCTGAAAATTGACAGCAATTTCGGGAAAAAAGATAAAGCTTTACCAAAAGCAGAAGAATAGAAAGGAATAAAAATAAGTTAAGATTTAGTCTAAGGCATTTGTATTTTTGATACAAATGCCTTTTCAATATGTATTACACAAAAGAATCAACTCCTCCGGTGAAAGTGAATATATATGCAATTCGAAAAAGTGGATATGAAGTTGAATTTTACACGTTTTTTTTTTCAAAATCCGCTAACATGAAAAAGGAAAATAAAATTCAAAAAATGACATTAGAGAAATGTCGATTATGCCTAAAAAAATCGGCATTTATCAGGAATTCTGATCATAAACCAATTCAGGCAATTCCAGCTCTTTTTTATTGTGGTAAATATCATTGTGATAATCGTCGAGCTTTCGGAGCAGATACGAAAAAGTTCTAATCTCACTCTCATTCATGTTTCCGGTCACAATTTTAGAGACTAATTGCATTTCCGGCAGGATTTTAATCACCTGCTCCCTTCCAAAGTCTGTAATTCGAATCCTGACGCTTCGTCTGTCCTCACTGTCGGGTGTTTGCTCAATAAACTTCTGATTAACAAGCCTTTTGATGATTTCGTTACCTGATGTTTTTTCCATCACAAGCATTTTTGTCAGTTCTATCTTGGTCATACTTTCGTAGGTCATGAGCGTGATAAGGAAAGAGAAATCATCACCGTTTTTGATCTCACTTTTTGTCAGTGCTTTTTTAATGTACCCTCTGGCATACCTATAGAGCATTACTACAAGTATTGAAACATCTGTAGTGAGATCTGCCCCGCGTGAGGTATCTAATCGCCAGCTGTCATCACCTCCGCTTATTAATTCGCGTTTCGAACTATCCAACGGATGAAACTGCATATTCATATATTCCAGAAAATCCGATGTCGTTGGTTCTGTTTTTTGCTCCCGGGTAAGTTGCTCGTAGGATTCCAGATTTTCAATAATATC
>JAGPGR010000059.1:2882-8987 GCA_018055865.1 Paludibacteraceae bacterium
ATTCGCGTTTCGAACTATCCAACGGATGAAACTGCATATTCATATATTCCAGAAAATCCGATGTCGTTGGTTCTGTTTTTTGCTCCCGGGTAAGTTGCTCGTAGGATTCCAGATTTTCAATAATATCGATTAGTATATCTTTGGTTTTCATGCGTTTATAATTTATTTATCTGCCCCCTAACCCCCTAAAGGGGGGATTTAGAGCGTTAAGTTAGATTTGTACGAATAGTTTAGTTAGCATAATCATTCCCTTGTGTGTCCTAAATTTTTCTTTTTGACATGGGTGTTTCATGTGTTTATTTTTTTAATTAAGGTCATATAGAATCCCGATATATCGGGACAAGCTATGCCATTAAACATTCCCTTGTGTGTCAAACCTATTTTGGCATGGCTGTTTCATGCGTTCTATTATTATTGTATCGATTTTATTTATTTATCACTCATTGAATATGTTACTTATTTTCTGTCTTTTAAAAAAATATTGTTTTTAAAGGAAAAGAAAATCGTTGCATTTAAAACAAAAATGTTCCAGTTTTGTTGAATGTAGAACAAATAAAATCTTTTATTTAGAATAATTCAACAGTTTAATAAATAAAAATTAAATATTTTATGAGAATCCGTATAGTATGGGCCTTTTTAATCCTTTTTGTTACAGCAACATACTCACAAAACGGAAGTATTAAAGGGCGTGTTTTCAATGAAAAAACAAACGAGCCGCTTGAATTTGCTACCGTTCAGATTCAGGGAACAACCATTGGTTCGACAACCGATTTGGACGGAAATTTTATTTTCACCGGCATTGAGCCCGGCTTTGTCAGGTTGATGGTCACTTATGTTGGGTTTGAAAAAACAGTTTCACCAGAAATCCAGGTTCAGGGTAATCAAACTGCATTTATTGACATTGGAGTACCCGAAGCGTCTTTTGTATTCAATGAAGTGATAGTAAGGAGCAATCTTAATATCAAGCGGATAGAGAGTCCGGTATCTGTATTATCAGTAGGGGTGCAGCAAATAGAGAAAACGGCAGGTGCCAACCGCGACATATCGAAAGTGGTGCAAACATTGCCGGGTGTCGGTGCCACCGATCCGAATCGCAACGACCTGATAGTGCGTGGTGGTGGGCCTTCTGAGAATGTATTCTACCTGGATGGAATTGAAATACCGGTTATAAATCACTTTGCAACACAGGGATCTTCCGGCGGTGCTATCGGAGTTATCAATCCTGATTTTATACGTGAAATCGATTTCTACACCGGAGCTTTTCCGGCCAACCGACCCAATGCGCTCAGCTCCGTAATGGAGCTGAAACAAAAAGACGGCAGTACGGACCGGATTCATACTAAATTATCCATTGGAGCTTCGGATGCCGCTCTCACACTCGACGGACCGGTGGGCGAAAAATCAACTTTCATTGTTTCGGCTCGCCAATCGTACCTTCAGTTTCTTTTCAAACTGATTGGGCTGCCTTTCCTGCCAACTTACAATGATTTTCAGGTAAAATATAAGTACAAAATTGATAAGAAAAATGAAATCACCTTTGTAGGGTTGGGTGCCATCGACAATTTGACACTCAACACCGGGCTGCAGGAAAACGGCACCGAAGCGCAAAAATACCTGTTGAGTTATCTTCCGGTATACAAACAGTGGAATTATGTGGTAGGAGCTGTTTACAAACATTTTGGAGAAAGTTACTACGACACCTGGGTGCTGAGCCGGAATATGCTCCGAAACAGCAATTTTAAGTATCAGAATAACGATGAAACATTGCCGAAAATTTCGGATTACACATCCGACGAAGCAGAAAACAAAATTCGTTTTGAGCGAATGTATCCGGATTTACCCATAAAACTTTTGTTCGGAGGCGGACTGAAGTTGGCTCATTACACCAACGAAACAAACCGGAAAATATTCACAAACGGGCAACTCAATGATTTACAATACAGTACCGACTTGAATCTGTTGGGGTATCAGGCATTTGTACAAGCGTCAGATTCATACCTGGACGAAAGATTACGACTTTCGTTGGGCGTGAGCACCATTGGCAACAATTACAATAAAAACATGAGCAATCCGCTCAACCAGCTATCTCCAAGGCTTTCACTTTCTTACAAACTGAATGACAAGCTGGATTTTAATACCAATTTCGGAAGATATGCATCGCAGCCGGCTTACACCACGTTGGGCTATAAACTGGCAACCGGAGGTGACTATGTGAATAAAAATGAAAAGCTCAAATCGATAATTTCGAATCAGGCAATTCTGGGATTTGACTATCGTCCGGCCGAAAAATTCCGCTTTACGCTGGAAGGTTTTTACAAACAATATTCCAATTATCCGCTTTCGGTAGCCGATGGGCTTAGCATAGCCAGTAAAGGAACTGAGTACGGGCAAATAGGCGACGAGGAAATCATTTCGACCGGAAAAGGAAGGGCTTACGGAGTGGAGTTTCTGACTAAAATCATTGAATGGAAACAACTGAATGCATCACTGACCTACACCTATTTCAGGAGTGAATTTACAGATAAAAACGAAGTGTACCGCCCCTCGAGCTGGGATACCAGACACATGCTGAATCTGATAAGCAGTTACAAATTTCCTAAAAACTGGAATATAGCCACACGGTGGCGTTTTATTGGCGGAGCACCCTATTCTCCCGTTGATATTGAATTATCTGAAAACAAAGCAGCCTGGAGTGTAACCAATCAGGCAATTATTGACTATGGTAATTTTAATTCTCTGCGACTCAAAAACTCGCATCAGCTGGACGTAAGAATCGACAAAGAGTTTTATTTCAAAAAATGGGTATTAAATTTGTATGCAGACATACAAAATGCGTATAATTTTCAATCACAAAGTCCGCCGATATACACCAACAGAGATACTGAAGGTAACGTAATGAATAATATAAACGACCCTGAAAATTTTCAGGAAATTCGGATGATTGAAACATACAACGGTACCGTTTTGCCTACTATCGGAATTATTATAAAAATATAATACTGAATTGAATCAACAAATTTTTGATAACAAAAAATTGAAAATGATATGAAGACAAAGACATTCAACTTAACAATAGCCGTAATATCGGTACTATTTTTATTCTCCTGTGTTTCGGCCGACAAAACTCCCGAAGTAGTTCCGGTATATACGTATGGAACAGCAGGAAATGGCACTCAAATAACACTGAAGTTCGAAAAGGGGAAAGCTCACAATCACCCGCTTTACGCCGTATGGCTGGCTGATAGCGACGGAAAGTACATTCAAACGCTGTATGTATCAGAAAGTATCGGGAAAGGATTTTTCCGGAGAGCCGACAGAAACACAGGCAAATGGATGCCGGGTGAAATTCAGCGTCCGGCAACACTGCCCTACTGGTTTCACCAGCGAAACATCACGAACGAAAAAGGCACTTTGCTCCCTACTCCCAAAAGCCCGGTCGTGGATGCTTATACAGGAGCTACTCCACTTTCCTCATTCGAAATGGTGCTGGCAACAGATGAAAAACTTAACGGGAAGTATCAACTTTATCTTGAACTAAATCAATCGTGGGACTGGAACGAATACTGGACAAATAACAAATACCCGGATGACAAGGAATATAAAACTTCGAGCCAGCCGGCAGTAGTTTACAAGGCCGATTTCGACACTAATGATCAAAAAGAAATAGAAATGAAACCTATAGGTCACAGCCATTACGCAGGCGAAACCGGTGAATTATTTACAGATCTGAGTACTCTGAGTACAGCTCTGAAAATTGCAAATACAATTACCCTAACTGTGAAATAGGCTATTCCGGATAAAAAAAGATAAAATAATTTTTTCAAAAAAAAAAGCTGTATGTCTGGCAATCGTTGACTTTGTCAGGATTTACAGTTTTTTTTATTTTGGGCAAAAATCTATCCTTTCGTTCATTTTTCCTAACTTTGCAGTACAAAAAAACAGGAAAATATGAAAATTCTGATAACAGGTGCCGGAAAAATGGGGACCTTTCTTACCGACGTTCTCTGCATTCAGCATGAAGTGGCGCTTTATGATACTGATCCGAAGAAACTTCGCTTTGTTTTCAACACGCTCCGCCTTACTCAATTAGATGAAATAAAGGAGTTTGAACCCGAATTGCTTATCAATTGTGTAACACTAAAATACACCATCGATGCATTCGAAAAAGTGCTGCCTTATCTTCCACAAAACTGCATTATTTCTGATATCGCATCGGTTAAAACAGGTTTGCAGGAGTACTATGAAAAATGTGGAAGACGCTATGTATCCACACACCCCATGTTCGGACCTACTTTTGCCACGCTCGATAATCTGAGCACGCAGAGTGCGATCATCATCTCAGAATCCGACCACATGGGCAAAGCATTTTTCAAAGATTTGTACCAGTCGCTGCATCTCCGGATTTTTGAATACAGTTTTGAGGAACATGATGAGACCATCGCTTATTCGTTATCCATTCCGTTTGCATCCACGCTTGTTTTTGCATCGGTGATGAAACATCAGGAAGCGCCGGGTACTACATTTAAACGCCACATGGATATAGCCAAAGGATTGCTTTCAGAAGATGATTTTCTGTTGTCTGAAATTCTATTCAATCCTCACACTCCCAGACAAGTAGAAAACATACGGAAGGAGCTGCTTGATTTACTCGACATTATAGAAACTAAAGATAACGAACGAATGCTGGGTTTTTTAACCAAGGTGAGAAAAAATATCGAGTAAAATAAAAAAGGGGAAAATCCGGTTATCCGGACAATCCCCTTTATCAAACAAACAAATAATATCTTATCTTTTTACAAACTTCTCAATCGCCTTACCTTCGTCGGTAACAATTTCCATCAGGTACATCCCGGATGAGAGATCAGATGCATCTATCTCTGATGTATTTGAACGGTTGAGCTGTAATGCACCATGCACATTGTAAATGTTAACGTTTCTAACTTCCGAAGTAGTTGAAATCCATACCTTTCCGGTAGTTACATTCGGATGAATGGTGCAATTTATTTCTGCTTTCACTGTGTTCACACCGCTTCCAATATCAACTTTTCTATCGGTATAAATCAATAATTGACCCTTTTGCATATTCATAGTCATTTGCGTGTTGGTCACATTCAGTTCCTGACCTGTCAGCAATTCATACCACATACCGGTTTTCGGGAAGTTCGGATTTGCGGTGATACTTGCATCCGGCTGAAAATTACCCAGAACCACCATATTCAAATCATTGTGCGTAAGTGCAATGCGACGTCCGTTAGCCCAATCGGAAGAGCCAATATTGAGTGCGAAATTTCCCTGAGTAAATGCTGTAGGGTACAATTTTCGAAGTGTAATAATTTTCGACGACATATCATAGGCTGCTTTTCGGTGAGCAAGATTCAGATACGACCATGCCGAAGGTTTCTCGGAAGTGCGTCCGCCCAGTGCGTCAATTGAATAATCATAACCCATTTCGCCAAACTGCCATACCATTTTTGGTCCGGGAACCAACGTTGTAAAGGCAATATTCAGAGGCACCCGACTGATACGATAAACAGAATCTGTTTTGACAGTTCCGATTCCGTAGGTTTTGGCTTTAAAGAAATTCCGCTCTTCATCGTGACTTTCGGCAAAGCCCACCCAGCGACGTGGAAGACTATTCATGCCACCAAAATCGCTGCTTGACTGAAAGCCCATTGCGGATTGTGAATACGCATTGTTTACATTACGCCACAGATACATACCGCGATTGGCCAGTTCGGTTTCTTCGTTTGAAGCGCAGAAATGTTCCAGAATAAACATCACATCTGATTTTGCAGATTTTGCAGCATTATAATAATCAGTGAGAATATTGATACGGCTCTGATCGTAATTTGATGCAGTGGATTCGGATGAAGTATTTTGTGTAAAACCTTTGGTCAGGTCGAGGCGGTATCCATCAATTTTGTATTCGTTGATCCAGAATTGGAGTACACGTTTGAAATAATCACGTGTTGGTTGATATTCGTGATTGAAATCGTGGAATACGCTGTATGGATGTGGTGCTGTAACGTTAAAGTAAGGATTGTTAGCAGCAGTCTGACTGCTGGTGGAATTCCACCACATTTTTGCATGAGGAAATAATCCTGT
>JAGPGR010000352.1 GCA_018055865.1 Paludibacteraceae bacterium
TTATATATCTGCCCCCTAACCCCCTAAAGGGGGAATATTGAGCGTCTATCATTTGTTGTAAGTTTTTTAATCATGCCCGTGTGTGTCAAAAATATTTTACTTGGACATGTGTGTTTCATCTGATTATTTTTTAATTTTTTTTATTAAGGACAGATAGCCTGTCCCGATTTATCGGGAGAACACGCCATTAATCATTACCTTATGTGTCAAAAGTATTTTGACATGGTTGTTTCATGTAGCAAAAAGTTTAATCCTTCTTGCCGGCTGAATCTTCTCCCTGAATGCCGGTCAGCGGAGTTCGCACAAATTTTTCATGCCAGAGAGCCCAAAACAAGAAAATCATGCCGTAAAAAGCATATTTCAGAATGTGCTCGTGCCATAATTCAAACTGATGGGGGTACTTATCGATGATGATAGTAATCAATATGATCCGGAAAGAATTGAAAAGATAAATGAAAATGAGTCCCAGCGGAATGTACCAAAGTTTATGCAGCCAAGATCCACGATAAAAGGCAATGATACAAATAAATATGTAAGCCTGCTTGATGCCTGTACAAGCCCACACTATCCATACTGCATTTTTACTTACATCGTGTCTGATTACGTTGTTCGGATAAAGTGTGATGTCATATCCTATCCAGTTCAGAATGGAGTAAGTTACTTTGGCAATATGTTGAGCCATGTATGTGAATGGCAATGAAATATCCATCCCAAAAAGCGACACCACCTCATCGCTCTCATCGCCAAGAACGAATATTTTCCACAAGAAATGCGAAATCATCAGTAATACAGCAAAATATATGATGCTGCTGTAAGGTTTCAGTTTTTCAGGTAATTCTATTTTCATGCGTTTCAATTTTCATGCAATTAAATCAATACGTTACTCACCCTGGCATAAGGAGTTTCATCCAGCCCGCAAAAATCATTGTTCAGGTATTTGTAATAGCCCGTAATAGCAATCATAGCAGCATTATCGGTTGTAAACGCAAAAGGTGGAATGAAAATTTCCCAGTTGTTATTCTCGGCATAATCGTGAAATGCCTGACGCAACGCGGAATTGGCTGAAACTCCTCCGGCAACGGCTATCTGCCTGATTCCCAAATCCTTCGAGGCTTTCAGCAGTTTTTTCATCAAAATATCAATAATCGTACTCTGAAGACTGGCACATAAATCGTTGAGTCGTTCGGTTACAAAGTCAGGATTTACCTTCAATTCGTCGCGCAATAAGTACAAAAACGAAGTTTTCAGTCCACTGAAACTGTAATCGTAACCTTCAATTTGCGGTTTATTCAGTTTGAATGCCTTTGGATTCCCTTCTTTGGCCAGTCTGTCCACATGTGGACCGCCGGGGTAGGGCAGTCCCATCACTTTGGCACACTTATCAAACGCCTCACCGGCAGCATCGTCGATGGTCTGACCTATAACTTCCATATCCAGAAAATCACGTACCAGTACAATCTGAGAATTACCACCCGAAACCAGCAAACACAGAAACGGAAACGATGGGAATTTTTCATCATCGCTGCCCTGACTGATAAAATGAGCCAGCACGTGTGCCTGTAAGTGGTTTACTTCCACCAGCGGAATGTTGAGCGCCTGCGAAAGCCCCTTGGCAAACGAAGTGCCCACCAGCAAAGAACCAAGCAGACCCGGACCGCGCGTAAATGCTACTGTGGTAAGTTCTTCTTTATCAATTCCGGCCTCTTTCAATGCAGCATGAACTACCGGAATTATGTTTTGCTGATGTGCCCGCGATGCAAGCTCAGGAACTACTCCACCGTATTTTTCGTGAATTTTCTGCCCGGCTGTAACGTTTGAAAGCATTACCCCATCTCTTATTACTGCTGCCGAAGTATCGTCGCAGGAAGATTCAATCCCAAGTATAGTAATTTTTTTTCGCATAAAGTCAAATTGCATTTCTTCGTCAGTATAAAACGAATGAATCCTGATTTTGTTTGAAACATAAACCGGTAAGCGTGTTTTTACAGACTATCAGGTCATTCATCATCATTAGCAGGATGTTAGTCCGAATGATTAAATAAGTGTGTTCATTTTACAAAACTCTGCAAAAGTACTAACTAATAAGCTCTTTGCAATACGCAAATAGCGAAAATTTAGTTACTTTTGTAACTGAATTTTTGCTATAATATCAAAAAGCTGATAAAAATCATAGGATTTACGTTGCTTGGAATCATTGTTTTGCTGGCAACAGTTTTCATCTTGCTCAACAGCAACAAGGTGCAGAATTACATTGCACGCCGGGCAACGACCGCACTATCCGAAAAACTGAAAACAAAAGTATCAATAGGTGAGATCGATTACCGTTTTTTCAATACTTTTCGCTTCGAAAATTTATATATCGAAGATTTGAAAAAAGATACGCTTCTTTTTGTCGGGAATGGGTACGCTGACTTTGATTTTTGGGGCTTTTTCAAAGGAAAATTTATATTCAACGATGTTTTGCTTGACAAGCTGGACGGAAATCTGGTAATAGATACTGCCGGCGTGAGCAATCTGGATTTTGTGATTAAGGCTTTTAAGAAACCTCCGAAAGAGAAAAGCCCAACATTGGTTGATTTTAATCTAAAAGACATTCGTATCACCAACTCTTCATTCAGGTTTTCCAACCTGCAGCATCGGTCCACGGATGATTCGGCCTTGTTTGATGCCGGCAGGATGAGTTTCAGCCATTTAAATGCTAAAATAGCTGTAGATTATCTTCGGGGTGATTCACTGCCAGCTACTGTTTTCTCTTTTAATGCCAGGGATAAGT
>JAGPGR010000060.1 GCA_018055865.1 Paludibacteraceae bacterium
GTGCTGGGCTTTAATTTGGACTATCGGGAAATTCAATACCAAAAATAATGCTACGAACAATAGTTTGGATACATGTTTCATATTTTTCTCTTTCACTATGAACGTGCAAAGGTACGAATAATATATGTTTATAAAGCTCAAAAAAACTCAAAATCAGTTGGCAGCGACTTCTGGCTGTCAAATCCGCCCAATTCCTGAATCCGTTCGGCGGTGCGGATCATGTTTCCTTTACCGTCCTTCATTTTTTTCAGGGCTTCGCTGTAAGCACCCGATGCCCGGTCCAGACTGATTTTTATTCTGTCCATATCTTCGGCAAAGGCCAGAAATTTGTCATACAGTGCTTTGCTTAGTCGTGCTATTTCCTGAGCATTTTTGGTTTGATTTTCCTGTCTCCAGATTGATGAAATGGTTCGCAGTGTTGCCAAAAGCGTTGTAGGACTTACTATCACCACTTTTCGTTCCCAGGCGTAAGTGTATAGTTCGTTATCGTACTGCAAAGCAACTGAAAACGAAGCTTCGATGGGCAAAAACAGGAGCACAAAATCCGGTGTATATACGTTCACGGCTTGCTGGTAATTCTTATCGCTCAACTCTTTGATGTGTGAACGCAGGGACACGATGTGTTTTTTCAGCTGAAAGCTCTGTTCCTCCGGGTTTTCAGACGAGATGTATTGTTCGTAGGCATTCAACGACACTTTTGAGTCGATGATAATGTGCTTCTCGTCGGGTAAATGAACGATTACATCCGGTCGTTGCCGGTGGTCTTCGTGGCTTGTCACATCTACCTGGAGGTCATATTCCTGCCCTTTGGTAAGCCCCGAACGCTCAAGCACTCTCTCCAGAATTACTTCACCCCAGTTTCCCTGCTTTTTCATATCGCCTTTGAGGGCTTTTGTCAGGTTATTGGCTTCGTTGCTCACCCGTGCATTCAGCTCGGTAAGCCTTACTATTTCCTCTTTAAGACTTATTTTATCTCTCAGTTCTTTATCGTATGTATCTTCTACTTTTTTCTCGAAAAGTGAAATTTTTTCTTTAAGCGGGTCCAGTATCAGGTTCAGGTTTTTATGACTGGATTCCGAAAAATCATCGGCTCTTTCTTTCATAATTTTGGAGGCGATATTTTCAAATTCGACTGTCAGTCGCTTTTGCAGCTCTTCAATGTCCTGCTTTTGAGTCTGCAGTTTTTCCATCAGATTGGCATTGGCTATCTGCAGTCCGGCAAGTTCCATGCTGCGTTCGTCCGACAACTGAGAGAGCTGAGCGAATTCGTGATACATTCTGTCCAGTTCGGCAGCTTTTAGTCGTAGGGTTTCGTTGGCCACCAGGTGTTTATTCTCGGCCATGCTCCATTCTCTCTGCCATCGAAGCTGGTCAGCGGCAGCGTTTTCTTTCACATGGTTCAGTTTGGCCGAAAGCCAAAGCCAGGCCGCAAAAAAGCCCACAATAAGTGCTGCCGGTAGCATAAATAATAAGGTAGGAGTCTCCATTGGCAGGCTATCCGTTATTCAACGAATCAAAAAGGGTAGGCTGATCCTTCTCCATACGCCGGATAACTTCCAGCATCAGCGTTTCGCGGATAAATTTTGATTTATTCTTTACGTTGTACCTGGTTAAATAACGCTTCAGTGCCTTGTTTTCCAAATCGTTGAGCGTAAAAATATGGCGGTGATTTCTCAATGAAACACGCTTCTGAGCAGGCTTCGATTGTTTCTTTTTTGACATAATGAAAATTTGATAGCACAAAAATAACATTATATCCCTGAATAATCTTGCTTTTTTTCAAAAAAAGTCTATTTTTGCAATAACTGAAAATTATTCAAATGGCACAACACAACGAATTGGGAAACGAAGGCGAACTTCGCGCACAGGCATATCTGCGCGAAAACGGTTATAAAATAAAACAGGTTAACTGGTTTGCCGGTAAATACGAGCTTGACATAGTAGCCGAAAAAGCCGGCTGGCTGGTGATAGTGGAAGTCAAAACCCGTTCAACAGACACTTTTGAGCATCCGCAGGAAGCTATTACTCCCCGAAAAATCAAAAACATCGTGAATGCAGCTCATGAGTACATCATGCAATACAACTGGCAGGGTGAAACCCGTTTTGATGTGATCTCAGTTATGCCTAAAGGACAAAATTTTCGAATTGAACACATTGAAGATGCCTTTTTGCCACCCGTTGAATGAATTTACCATTAAATTATCTATTAAAATTATCCTTTTTACCAAGTTTGTTGAATACTTTGAGTAATTTTGCAGCTAAATGAGAAATCGGATTTCTCTAATTTCTTCTTTTTTATAAATACACGTTATTATGAAAGCCATCGAAAAAAATGTAGCAGAAAGATTATTGAAAATAAAAGCTGTAAAACTTCAACCCAATAATCCTTTTGTGTGGGCATCCGGCTGGAAATCACCCATTTATTGCGACAACCGGAAAACTTTATCTTATCCCACCATACGTACTTATATCAAAAATGCACTGGTTCGAACCATCCTGGATCTGTATCCTAATGCAGAAGTCATAGCCGGCGTAGCTACCGGTGCCATAGCGCAGGGTGCACTGGTGGCAGATGAGTTGGGTTTACCTTTCATTTATGTAAGGTCGAGTCCGAAAGATCACGGACTCGAAAATCTGATAGAAGGCGATTTGAGGCCCAAGCAGAAAGTGGTAGTCATAGAAGACCTTATTTCCACCGGCGGAAGTAGTCTGAAAGCCGTGGATGCTATTCGCAAAGACGGATCAGAAGTTTTGGGTATGGTAGCTATTTTTACTTATGGCTTCAGTACTGCCGAAGAGAAATTCAAGAATGCAAAAGTAAAACTCACAGCGCTAAGCAATTACGACGCTGTGCTCACCGAAGCCCTCGCTACCAATTACATCCTCGAAAATGACCTTGAAACCTTGCGCGAATGGCGAAAAAACCCGTCGGCCTGGAAAAAAGATCAATAAAAACAGCTGAACTATGACCACGTACGAAAGTGAAATCAAAACTATTTCTCAACCCCAGGAATTGGTTTTCAATCTGTTAAGCGACCTGACCAGTCTGGAAAAATTCAGAAATACAAGCATCGAAGGACAAGAAAAAGCAGGCGAGTATTTCAGGGATATTGAATTCGACAAAGATTCGCTGAAATTTTCGTTGACCGGTTTCGGGCAAGTCAGTTTCCGGATTATTGAGCGTACACCGTTCAAAACCATCAAGCTGGAAGCTGAAAATTCTCCCGTAGCTGCCAACGGCTGGATTCAGCTGGCAAGTGTTTCTGAAAATGTTTGTAAAATGAAGCTTACAATCAAAGCCGAATTGCCGATGATGATAAAAATGATGGTAGATGGAAAATTGAAAAAAGGGGTAGATGCGATTGCCGAAGGACTGACAAAGGCATTGATGGGCACCACCCCTAATCCCTGAAAAATGGGAATTGAAAATCATTGACGGTGTTATTCTCAAAATACAAATTTTACCTGTTATTGAACACTTGTATAATTCATAATTAAAATTTCGGGAGCCGGAAGAACATGAAAAAACTTTGGGAGAAATCAACCGAGGTAAACGAACGAATTGAAAAATTCACAGTCGGACATGACCGTGAACTGGATGTGTATTTGGCTAAATATGACGTACTTGGCTCCATGGCACACATTCGTATGCTGGAGTCGGTCGGTCTGATTCAGCACCATGAACTCAATGTTTTAACAACTGAATTGAGAAATATTTATCACTCAGCCGAAAAAGGTGAATTTACGATAGATGAGGGTGTTGAAGATGTTCACTCGCAGGTAGAACTCATGCTCACCCGAAAACTGGGCGATGTGGGCAAGAAAATTCACAGCGGACGCTCCCGAAACGATCAGGTATTGGTTGATTTGAAGCTTTTTACCCGCGCTGAAATCGAGAAAACAGTGGAAGCTGTATCGGCTCTTTTCGGTGTACTGATAGATCAAAGCAATAAGTACTGCAATGTGCTGATGCCTGGTTATACTCATCTACAAATTGCCATGCCTTCTTCTTTCGGACTTTGGTTCGGAGCGTATGCCGAAAGCCTGGCAGACGATCTGCAACTGCTGCTGGCAGCCTGGAAAATCACGAACCGCAATCCGCTTGGCTCGGCAGCCGGCTACGGCTCTTCATTTCCACTCAACCGGCAAATGACCACAGAACTTTTGGGTTTTGAAACCATGAATTACAATGTGGTGTATGCCCAGATGGGACGTGGCAAGATGGAACGTGTGGTGGCTACAGCTTTGGCCGGAGTGGCTGCTACTGTTGCCAAACTGGCTTTTGATGCCTGCTTGTTTACTTCTCAGAACTTCGGTTTCATCCGTCTGGCCGATCAGTTTACCACCGGTTCGAGCATTATGCCGCATAAAAAGAATCCGGATGTATTCGAACTGACACGAGCCAAATGCAATAAAATTCAGTCTGTTCCTCAGCAAATTACGCTTATTACCAATAATTTACCTTCGGGTTATTTCAGAGACCTGCAACTAATAAAAGAAGTGTTTATTCCGGCTTTCGAAGAATTGTGTGATTGCCTGGAAATGACCACTATGATGATGGATCGGATAGAGGTGAACCGCGAAATACTGAATGATCCGAAATACGACTATCTTTTCAGCGTAGAAGAAGTCAATCGCCTGGTATTAAGCGGCGTACCTTTCAGAGATGCCTATAAGCAAGTTGGTGCAAGCATTGATGCCGGCGCATTCAAACCCGACAAAAACATTCATCATACGCACGAAGGCAGCATTGGTAATCTCTGCAACGACAAAATCCGCATTTACAAAGACAGCATCGAAGAACAATTCAATTTCTTCACCGTGCAGGAAGCTATCCGGAATTTAGTGAATGGTTAATTGGTTGATTGGTTGATTAGGTAGCCAATGCAAGGGTAAATACGCTTATTTTTACATTTTCGGCTTGCTGCAATGCCCGAATACAGGCTTCAATGGTTGAGCCGGTGGTGAGCACATCATCCACTATCAGAATGTGTTTTCCTTCAAAGTCTGCCGGATTTTTCAATCCAAAAATTCCCTGTGTATTCTCAAACCGTTCATAAACCGATTTACGGGTTTGAGTCGTATTTTCGGCCGTTCGGTGCAAATTGCCTGTTATAAGGGGTTTCTCCAACACTTCGGCTAATCCGCAGCTTATCATTTCGCTCTGATTGTAGCCCCGTTTGGCTTGCTTTTTTTCGTGCAGCGGCACCGGTACTATCACGTCAACAGCCTTAAAATCATCAGAATCCATCAAATCTGCAGCTGCAAATCTGCCCATGGCTATCCCCACCTCTTTATTTCCCTTGTATTTCAATTCATGAATCAATTTCTGAAAATCAGACCCTTTCTGAAAAAAAAAGTAAGAAGTAGCCTTTTCAATCCGCACTTTTCCCCAAAATCTTTTCTCCACAGGATTGTCTTTTTGCAAATGAAAATTAGTTTTGGGAATATTGGAAAAACACTTCAAACACAGCTGGTCCTCACCGGTAACCAGATTTTCACCGCAAATGAGACAGAGGTTTGGATAAAACAAATCAATCAGATAATGGAGAAAATTTAGTTTCATTTCATTTACAGGTTGAATGTGATGGAAAATGCTCCCGGAGTGATTTTTAAAAGACTAATTGAATCAACTTGGGCAGAAAAATAATTATACCGACAACAACAGAAATAATAGCAGCCAGAAAAACAGCTCCTGCCGCCACATCTTTTGTTTTTCCGGCGAGCGGATCCCTGCCCGGCGAAACTTTATCCACCAGTGTTTCAAATGCCGTATTGAACATTTCGGCACTGAAAACCAATCCGATACAAATTACTACAGCAATCCATTCGGTAGCTGAAATACTGAAAATAAATCCGAAAATAATGACGAGTAATGCAACTGCAACATGGATTTTCATGTTTGGTTCTGATGCGAATACATCTTTGATACCCTGCCAGGCATATCCAAAACTTCTAAATAATCGTTTCATGGATGAAATTTGAATAATTACCTGCAAATGTAAATAATTCCGGGCAAGTATCAAATTCAAAATGAATTTGTAATTTTGCATTCATTATTTACAAAAAAAATTATGTCAGCTAACTTTCCCCTTAAGATTATTCCGGTAGTCGCTTTTCTGCTTTTATCCTGTCAGAATTCCACCTCATCGGCATCCCTGCAGCCATCCGGCTTTGAGACCGGCAAACACACTTTTTACCAAATTCATCGCGTAGTGGATGGCGACACTTTTTGGTTTATCAACGGGAAGGGCGAAAAAGAAAAAATCCGTTTTATTGGCATAGATGCCCCCGAAGCAAGAAATTACGGAAAAAAAACGAAACAATATTTCGGCAGGGAATCAGAACTTTTTTTAGTAGAATACCTGAAAGGGAAAAAAGTAAGACTGGAATATGATGTGCAGAAATACGATCAGTACGGCCGAACGCTGGCTTATGTTTTTATGGAAGACGGCACTTTTCTGAATGAACACATCGTGCGGTGCGGCTTTGCTGTGACATCCACCTATCCGCCAAATGTGAAATATCTCACCCGGTTTTTGAAAGGAGAAAGACATGCCCGCAAGAATAAATTGGGAATGTGGGCCGCAGGGGAGTAAAAAAAAGTCCGGTAAGTATGATTTTTACCGGATTTTTAGTTTATATGTGAATTGATTTTTAAGACTTTACTCGTTCCACATACGAACCGTCGCGTGTGTCAACTTTAATCATTTCGCCTTCGTTTATAAATAAAGGAACGCGTACCGTACCGCCGGTTTCGAGCGTTGCGGGTTTAGTGGCATTGGTAGCCGTATCACCTTTCAGACCCGGCTCGGTATAAGTAACCAACAGAGCTACCTGAACCGGAAGATCGGCATAAAGTATGGTTTCGGAATCAGCATGCGTAACCACTTCTACTTCCATTCCCTCTTTCAGAAAATCGACACCGTTGATTTGCTCTTTCGCTATTGAAACCTGCTCGTAAGTCTCGTTGCTCATAAAGTTGTAGCCCATTTCGTCTTTGTAAAGAAACTGGTACGGACGATGTTCGATGCGAACTTCATCAAGCCGGACACCGGAATTGAATGTACGCTCCAACGTACGACCGGTAACCACGTTTTTCATTTTTGTACGTACAAATGCCGGACCTTTGCCCGGTTTTACGTGTAAAAACTCCGTTATGTAATAATATTGACCTTCAATGTCAATGCACATTCCATTTTTAATATCTGCTGTAGTAGCCATACAATTTCGTTTTTATAATCGTGAAAACAAGAGTACAAAATTACGTGTTTTTTTTTGAAAAAACAAACAGGTTCAGAAAACCAACTCATATCACAATTACTTAACACATAAATGGTAAGGAAATTGCATTATTTTATAAATTTATTTATCTTTGTCGGACTACTTCTTAAATATCATCCTTGTGAAAATTAAATCACTCCTTCCGGTATTTTTCCTTTTCGCTACCAGTACCTCGCTCATGGCTAAAGTAGAGCATCTGCTGCCAAAACCTCAACAGATTACCATCAACAGCGGCACTTTTAATTTGAACAGGCCTGTTCAGATAACAGTACCCGCTGCCGGATCAAATAACCCTGCAATCCAGGAAGAACTATCCGACTTAATTCTTTCGGGAAGTGGCACAGTAGTAAGTTCGGCTTCTGCTTCCATCGAAGTTCATCTTGTTGACACTATTCCAAATGCTGAATTTCAGGATGAAGCATACTGGCTCGAAGTGACAGAGAACAGGATCATGATAAAGGCAACAAAACTGCAGGGAGCTTACTGGGCTACCCAAACACTCCGTCAACTTGCCGAAAACTCCGAAGGAAATGTCGAAGCCTGCACCATTACCGACTGGCCTGCCTTCCGCTTACGCGGATACATGCACGATGTTGGACGGAGTTTTATCGAATTTGATGAACTTAAAAACCACATTGCCAAACTTTCACGCTTCAAGGTAAATACATTCCACTGGCACCTGACCGAAAATCAGGGCTGGAGACTGGAAAGCAAAGTATATCCGCAACTTAATGCAAATGCAAGTTTTACGCGCCACGCCGGAAAATTCTACACCATAGCTCAAGCGAAAGAATTAGTCGCTTTTGCCCGTCAGCACGGTGTACAAGTCATTCCGGAAATAGATATGCCGGGTCATAGCGAAGCATTTCGCAAAGCGATGGGCCATGTGATGCTTACCGAACCAGGACTTGCAGAGATGAAAGCCATCATGACAGAAGCATGCGAAACCTTTGCCGATGTGGAATGGATGCACATAGGCAGTGATGAAGTGAGATCCGGGGATACTCAGGGCGCTACCATGACTGCCGCTCAGTTTATTCCAATCATGTCTGCTCATATACGGGCAATGGGTAAGAAAATTGTAGTTTGGCGACCCGGAAATGGTTACTCCGAAAGTAATGTGGATATGGTACACATGTGGTCAAGCGCAGGAAGCACATTAGGTTCACTGCCAGCCATAGATTCACGGTTGCACTACATCAATCACTACGACCAGTACGCGGATGTGGTAAGCCTGTACAACAGCACCATTGCCATGCAAACCAAAGGCAGTCATCAATATCCCGGTACGATTATCGGAATCTGGAACGATCGGGTCGTACCCACCGACCGGGATATTATTATTCAAAATGCATTCTACCAATCCATGCTTGCAATGGCCGAACGTGCCTGGTTAGGCGGAGGAAAAGGATATTTTTACACAATTGGTGTAAAACTGAACCCTACTGATATGGAATTTGCTGATTGGGAACGACGCTTCTTATTCCAGAAAGCCAATTTTCTGAAAAATGAACCCATTGCTTACGTCAAACAAACCAATGTGCAGTGGAAAATAACCGACCCATTCCCCAACGGAGGAAATGTGAATGCAGTTTTTCCGCCTGAAACATCCGAACCGGCCACATCGTACACCTACAACGGAACTACCTACAAC
>JAGPGR010000353.1 GCA_018055865.1 Paludibacteraceae bacterium
GCTCAACAGCATGAGCAACGGCAGTATGAATGGGTCGACACGGTTTCCTCTGAGAATGAGCGAGATAAAGAACAGCCAGAAGCCAAACAGAAAAAACAGAATGGATTTCAGGTAATTGCTTTTGAACATTTCGGGCGTGCGCACAGTCAGGATTTTATCTTTTTTAATCCGGGAGTAGGTGCTTTGGTCGAAAAGGGTGAGCTGGTGCTCTTTTTCAGTAAAATGAAATCTGGCGGAACGGCTGATTTGGGCTTTTCCTTTCAGAATGCCGTATTCTTTGCCTTGTTTCACCGGAATGACCGAGTAATTTTTCCCTTCCACCAGGTTGGTAAATGCGTACCTGCCTTTTGCGTCTGTTTTAGCATAAAAACTTTTCAGTTTTACCACTTTTTCCAGATCCACATCTATCAGTTCGTTTATTCGGGCGGATTTGACGTAACTGTCCACAATGCTGTCTTTTACGGTCTGAGGCAGTTCTTCGGTCAGTTTTACCAACACACCTGGTACAGGATTTTTGTCCTTCGTTTTTACTTTTCCCGAAATTTTAATGCGTGTATTTTGCTCGCCGGCCTGCTTTACGGGTGTGAGTGAGCTCATTTTTTCTGCTGAAGGTACTTCGTCGTAACCCAGCTCAGTGGTCGAAAAGAGGTATCTTGATTTACCCAGTTCGCCTCCCGATTCATTCATATCGGCTGCTGCAACTCTGAATGCCGATTTGTTCAGTTCGCCAAGGTTGCTCATCGTTCCTCCTGCGGCATTTACTTTGTCTTTGAGTTGCCAGGCCACAAAATTTTCATACTGTGTATCGGCAAAATAATCGCCTTTCGAGAGCATTTCTTTCAGCTTTTCGGCCTTGAAATTTCCGTCTAACTGAATGATAGTGCCTGCAGAATAACCGGTTTCGGCTTCTTTCAGTTCCGGAGTGATATTGAAATAGTAACCCAGCGCCATCAGAATAAGGATACCGCTCACCGCTGCCAACAGCATAAATCCCCGAATCCTACCTTTCATTGCTTAGTGGTATTATGGAGTCGTTTTCAATGGAGTCATTTTGCAGACTATCGGCTGCCACACTGTCAGGCAGTAGAGGATTGGTTCGGAGCGAATCGATATCGATGGTGTTGTCATACTTCGGTTCAACAGGCGTTTCCTTCTGAAAAACATACCTATCCAGTATAAACATCGTCAGTGCGCCCAGCAGGAAAAGTCCGATGTACAGAATAAAATTCTTTTTCGGTTTTTTTTCGGCCGTAATATTATTCCTCGAAGTGCTGATTACCACGTTTTCTTCCATTTCCTGTTTTTCGGCCTGTTGTGCAGGTGAGAAGCTCGCAAGTGCCGCTGTAATGTTGTCTTTTCCGCCCAGATTGTTTGCTTTGGCTATCAGCATGCTCACTTTCTCATCCAGCGAAACGGATTTTCCCAGCGTTTCGGCTATGGAGCTGCGGGTAACCAGGTCGGTCAGTCCATCGCTGCAAAACAGCAAGATATCTCCGGCATAAAAACTGTGCGAACCGATTTCGATATATTCCGTGTCGTTCATATCCAGCTGTTTTTCTCCAAGCATTTTCAGAATTTCATTCCGGCGCGGATGATTGAGTGCATCTTGCTCCAGAATAGATCCTGAATCTTCCAGATAGCCCACTACGGAGTGGTCGCGGGTGAATTTTATCAATTCGCCGTTGCGATACAAATAGCCGCGTGTGTCGCCCACATGCGCATAAAAAAGCAATTCGCTGCGCACATCCAGCAGGGCAAATGTAACCACGCAGCTCATTTTACTCAGTGCCGGTTTCTGGCGTCGTTGGTTCCAGATGGCGTTGTTGGCTGTGTTCAGAATTTGCTTCAGATATCCCTGCGGATTTGTAAGCAGGGTTTCGCCGAGCCGGGCTACGTTACTTTCCACCACGTCTTTGCAAATCTGAGCAGCTACTTCACCGCCTTCATATCCGCCTACACCGTCGATAGCTCCCAGCACCATCCAGCGGCGGTCGGACGAGAGATATTCGATGAAATTATCTTCGTTGTTTTTGCGAATCCGGCCCAAATCGGTACGGACAGCATATTTTATTTCAGGTGTCATAATTTATTATTTTCAAGCCCATTCCATCTCCTTCAAGAAGGGAAGCCCCTCGATATCTTCCTCCCGCTTTGCGGGAAAAACTGCGGGAGACTTTATGGGAGTGCTGTGATGATGATTTATATCTTTTTCCGGTTTTTTTCGCGCTTCAAGTTCCCCGGTCTCCAATTCTTTAATTGTAAAATATCACTAAGTCAGTAATTCATAATATCAACAAGTTTTTTGGTTACCCAATCTTCTTGTCATTATTCTTACTTAAGTGCCTGAAAACGAATGGAATAAAATCCACATAAAATCGATGCGTTTTGAGTAAGCGTGTGCCATACCGGATTGGTTATTGGGCTTATCTGAATGTTCTGTTCATTGACACGTGTGGGAGCGAAAACGGCAATGTAAAATATCCGCGTATTCGGGTCAAAGCGAATTTGCAGATGATTTTCTTCAAAACCGCTTTCGTTGGTGTGGATGACCAGTCTTTTCAGTGTTGATTTTTCGTTGGCAGCCGCTTTACCTATAGAAATATGATTTTCGCGCATGGTGTAGTTCATGTTTTTTTCATTTTCGCGGAATTTGATTTGTGCAAGCCCTTCCTGTTGTGTGTTTGCCGTAGCAGTTTTGCCCGACGAGGCGGCAGTCGGTGTTGTTACACTGGTTACCGGTGCTTTCTGTTGCTGCGTTTTATCT
>JAGPGR010000354.1 GCA_018055865.1 Paludibacteraceae bacterium
CGAAAGCCAATACTGTGTGGAAGTAAAAGAAGGAGTAAAGCTGCTGAAGACCGCCATTATTTATGGAGCCAATGCCTCCGGAAAAACAAATGTGCTTAATGCCCTGTCGTTTTTTCAGGATATAATTGTCAATGCACCAAAAGATAAAAATGAAAAAATTAAGTTCGAATGCTTCAGGCTGGATAATACGTCCCGCTACGAAAAATCCGAAATGTGTTTGACATTTTATCTGGATAAGGTGAAATATGTTTTGTCGGTGGTATTCGACAACTCCATCATCTATGCAGAATCGTTGGTTTATTACCCCGGAGCTCAACCTGCAAAGCTATATACCCGTACTTACAACGAGCAAAACAATGCAACGGACATTGAATTCGGGTCGAAACTGGGATTAAGTAAAAAAGGACAAATGGCCATATGGGGTAATACCATTAACAACAGTACAGTAATGGCTGCTTTTGGCAAATCAAATGTGGAATCGTCGCCATTGAACGATGTGTACGACTTTTTTGCCATACATATGCACGAGATGCTGCGCCCTGCAAATTCTATGTCGGGATTTATAAAAAAACAATTGGAAGATGACAGGTACGGTGGTTTGAAACCATTTCTGATTGATTTTCTGAAAACATCCGATTTCAATATCACTAATTTAGAAATAAAAGAAGACGAAGAAATCATCACTCCCGATATGGATAGAATGATTTTGGCTTCGCCCTTGCCCGACTATGCCAAGCGACAAATGATTCAGAAAGGTAAAATTGCAAAATACGACCTTGTGTTTACCCATGAAACCGATAACGGAAGGTATGAATTGCCCGAAGAATCAGAGTCGAGAGGTACTATCCGGTTGATGGGCATGGCTGTGATTCTCCGGAAATTATTGCAGCAAAACAGCATCGTGATTATTGATGAAGTAGAAACGAGTCTTCACTATGAATTACTTTCGTATTTTATAAAAGTGTTCCTGGCAAACAGCGAAAAAAACTCTCAGCTGATAATGACTACTCATGATATAAATTTATTGAACGAAGATTTTATTCGCAGGGACTCAGTGTGGTTTACCGATAAAGATAGAAGCGGAGAAACACATTTAACCCGGCTTTCTTCGATGGGATTGCACAAAAATCTATCGCCCTACAATGCTTACAAGCAGGGAAAACTGGTGAAGTTGCCATTTTTGGGTAGTGTTTTTCTGAAAGATGATAAGCTATGCGACTGAAAGTAAACAAAAGCATAGCCATAATCGGGGAGGGTGAAACAGAGTGGTTTTACTTTGAGTCCTTAAGGATATCAAACCGTTATTCCTTCAAAATGGCTCCCGATTTCCCAAGTCATTCGGATATCGGACATATTCTGAAAATGGCCGAACGTTACGTGGATGAACGTTATGATTATGTGATATGCCTGATTGATATGGACAGGATAAAACAAATGCCTGCCGAACTGAAGAAATATCAGAAGCATAAAGCGGAGCGACGGTACAGGCAAGTCACATTTATTGAAACTTATCCATGTACCGAATTCTGGTTTTTGCTTCACTTCCTGCCCCGGTTCTCCGCGAAAGTGTATTGCTCTTATGATGAATTGTTGCCTGAATTACAAAAATATATGCCCGGCTATGAGAAAACAAAGCGTTACTTTACCCGAACGAATCTGTACTGCTATTTGATTGAAAACGGGGATATAAAACGGGCTATGGAAAACTCGGAGAAACTTTGTGAGCTGAGTAAAGCAAATCCCGAAGATGAAGCTTCCTACTCGGAAATATATAAACTGATAAAACTATTGAATGAGCTGGAGCCTGTTTAAAGTCATGAATTTAGGTCTTGCTTAGTTCTGTTTTCTTTGTTCAGATAATTCCTGCGATAGTTTGAAGAGTATAAGCAAAGCGAAAACTTCGCTCCTCCCAAACCCTAAATATCTGAAAAAAATATTTTTCTTCATAACTATTTCACAACAGAACATTACTTTTGTTTCAGAAAACAATAAAATCAAATAGAATGAAACGAAAAATAGCTTTTCTTCTTTGTCTTTTGGTGGCGGCCAATGCGCTGATGGCCGGGGACGTGAAACCAACCAAAAATGTGATTGTGATGATTCCTGACGGAACATCGCTCAGCGTATTGTCGGCTTCGCGCTGGCTCAAAACCTATCGCAACGAGGGAACCACCCTGAATGTAGATCCGTACATCAGTGGAACGGTGACTACCTTCTCGTCCAATGCACCCATTGGCGATTCGGCACCCACCACTTCCTGCTTTATGACCGGCGTGCCACAACAGGCCGGAAATGTGTCCATCTATCCGGTGGCCGACTCGGCTAATGATCTTGTGAAACTTAACCCCGATAGCGCCTACCAGCCTTTGGTCACAATTCTGGAAGCTATGCAACGCGAGCAGGCCAAATCGGCCGGACTGGTGGTGACCTGCGAATTTCCTCATGCTACACCCGCCGACTGCGCAGCGCATACTTATAACCGCAGCGATTACAAAGCGATAGCTCCACAAATGGCTTACAATAACCTGGAAGTGATGTTCGGAGGTGGAAATGCTTTTGTGACGGAGGACATGAAGCAACATTTTAAAAACAACGGAACAACACTGATTCAAAACGATAAACAGGCTTTTCTTGACTTTAAAGGAGAAAAAGCCTGGGCCTTGTTTGGTGATAAAGAATTGCCTTATGACCTGGACCGCGATACAACTGCGGTACCTTCGCTGGCACAAATGACAGCAAAAGCAATTGATGTATTGC
>JAGPGR010000061.1 GCA_018055865.1 Paludibacteraceae bacterium
ATAATAAATACCTACCCCGATAAAAATCACCGAAACTGCCCGACGAAACCACAGTTCAAAAGTTTTAATTTGATTGTAAAGTTTCCCTACATTACCCACTGCATAAGCCAGCAACCAGGCAAAAATAATCACAGGCAAACCTGTGGCAATGGCAAAAAGTACAGGCAAATATAGCCCGCTGGCACTTGCAACTGTTATTGGTATTAGCATTACAAAATATAATACACCGCTATACGGACAAAAAGCCAGCGCGAAAACCATTCCCAGCAGTAAAGTACTCCAGTAACTGCTTTTACTTTTCTCTCCAATTTTATCAGTTAAGCCTGAGAATCCGGGTAATTTGATTTTAATTACATCGAGCATAAACAATCCGATCAGAATCATAACCGGTCCCAATAACTTTTCGCCCCAGCCCTGAAACAGCATGGAAACATTCATTTTGCTCGCACCGAAAAAAATGATAAGTGCCAGGCCGGTATAGCTTATCGCTCTTCCAAGCGTATAAACCAATCCACTGATAAATACCCGTTTGCTGTCTTTCAGGTCGCGACTTATAAACCCGATAGCAGAAATGTTAGTAGCCAATGGGCAGGGACTGATAGCGGTCATCAGTCCCAGAATGATAGCGGTGATAAAACTGTATTGAGTGTTATCTAAAATTGATTGCAATATCTCCATGCTTCAATTGAAAATTTATAAAATGCATATTACAAAAGCGGATCTATCGCATTTTTTATTTCTTCTTTCAATTTTTCGGGCTTGCTACGTGCATACATAAAACCTTTATCCGTTAGGTCCACTCGCTGAGCGTTAGACACAACAAGCAACGCCTGACCTTCTGCCTGACATTTTTGTGCAATAGTTTTACTATTCTCATCATCGAGATTGACACTGGTGAACGTGATTTTTCCTGATTTTTGTTGTTCCGGATACATTTCAGCAAGTGATTTCCTGGTCACTTCTTCTACAGCGTTGCAAGTGATGCACCGACGGGTATAGTGGAAATAATACACTTCCACTTTTGAGGAAACTTCTTTGGTTGCTTTTGGCGTTTTTTTGGTTTGAGCGTCGCATGACATGCTTCCCAGGACTATGGAAAGCATCACACTGAAAATAGCAAATCTTTTCATGTTGAGTTTTTTGTTAATAGAATTATTCGTATTTTGACAATATTGCTTTGATTTCGCCTGCTGAAGGAATGCGTCCTTTTATTTCTACCTTACCATTCACCACCAAAGCAGGAGTTGACATTACATTGAATTTCATTATTTCCATAATGTCTTCTACTTTCGATATTTCGGCTGAAAGTCCATTTTGTTCTACTACCTCGCGGGTTATTTTTTCGAGTGATTTGCACTTTGGGCAGCCTGTGCCCAGAATTTGAATGTTCATTTTAAAATTTGATTTTGAGAGTTTGAAAAGCTTAATTACAACATCGTATTTTTTCTTTGTTTAACGCAAAAAAAGTTTCGAAATAGGCCTGAGCCTTTTCCCAATTTTCTTTGTTAATGCAGTATTTAACTTTGGGTGTCTCTATTTCTCCCTGAATGAGGCCTGCATCTTTCAATTCTTTTAAATGTTGTGAAACAGTTGCTTTTGCAATGGGTAGTTCATTATGAATTTCGCCGAAATAGCAACAATCCAATGAAGATAAATATTCAAGTATTGTAATACGCGCCGGATGCCCCATAGCCTTAGCAAATCGGGCAAGTTGCTCGTTATCAATTGTATAATCTTTATTTCTACTGGTATTCATGTTGATATAATTAATTTTAGTTCGCAAAACTACGAACAATATTCTAAACTACAATTATTTCCCACAAAAAAAGGGCCTTAATTTTTAAATAAACATAAAAAAAGCGCAAGAAAACATCCTGCGCTTGTTTAATAAAGCTTCTCTATTTTTTTTGAAAGAATAGTGAAGGTTCTAATTTATCTTTTACTTTTTGGTATATCCAACCGGATGATTCAGCCAAATGATTTGTGAATTCGTTAGATTTAGTTCTTTGCGTAGTTCGTCGTGGTTCATATAGGCGCGCGGACGGGTTCCGAGTGCGGCAGCTGCACAAAGAATCGAAATATTCTGCGATACAATTCCGGCATCGAGCGCGCTCATATCCCGAAGGCGTTTGTTCGCTTCGTCGTTACCCGGCACATAACTTTTGTAGCGTGATAAATCGGCTACTAAAAGCAACAATACTGGCGCATCATTGGGTCGGTTGCCGTTCATAAGCGGACGTAAATCCTTTTTTGCAACTTGCCTGAGCTCTTTTTTAGCTGCATCGTACAAATAAACACCATCAGCCCGGCAAACATACACGTCTATATCCTGCGAATTCATGGCAGAAGGTGCTGTTTTTTTGCCATTTTGTGGCCGGTTGATGCCGTTGGCAGCCCACAGCAAATCAGATAAATCCTGAAGGGATAAATCTTTGCTTTGGTATTCGTTGGTCGATTGCCGGTTTTGAAATGCTTTCATCACATCGGTTTTCCGGCTTGCAGAAGGCTCTCCGAGTCTGATGGATTTAGTTGCCTGAGCAAATACACTGATTGTAAGGCAAAAAGATAAAATTAAGAAAACTGTTCGTTTCATGTTTTGTAAAAAATTAAAGGATTAGAAAAAACAAAAATAGATAAAAATGAGCAGATTAAAAAAAATCTTTTATCAGGAGAATTCATTTCGTTTGTTTCCCGTCGGGGAATTTGTCTTATCTTTGCCTTTATGAAATTTGGAAAAGTGGAAATACCTTATTTGGTGGACTTCACCCTGCCTGCTGATCATCCGGCAACCGCAAACGTGCTTCCCGGTGCAAAAAGTGATGAATTTAACGTGTACGTAGGGTGTGCAAGGTGGAGCAAATCGGATCTGAAAGGATTTTATCCGCGCGGCACCAAAGACGAACTCACTTATTATTCTACCCAATTTAACTCCATCGAACTGAATGCTACCTATTACACGCAGCCTTCGGACGGACAGGTAATCAGATGGAGAGATAAAACTCCGGCAGATTTCAGGTTTTTCCCGAAAATAACGAATTCCATCAGTCATTACCGCAGACTGCTGAACGTCAATCAATTGACTGATGCTTTTTGTGATGCAGTCATCCATTTCGAAGAAAAACTCGGAACAGTATTTCTTCAACTGAATAATCAGTTTTCACCCCGTGAATTTACAAAACTGGCAGCCTTCGTTGAATATTTTCCCAAATCCATTCCGTTGGCTGTGGAAGTTCGCAATGAGCAATGGTTTTCGGACCCGCAGACTTGGGATGAATTTTGCTCACTACTCCAAAGCAACAACGTTACAAATCTGATAACCGATACTGCAGGCAGAAGAGATTTGCTGCATCAACGGCTCACCACTTCTTCGGCTTTCATCCGTTTTACAGGCAGTAATATCTACGAAATAGACTATCTGCGAATGGATGAATGGCTGGAACGAATCGGGAAATGGCAAAAAAGAGGACTGAAAAACCTGTTCTTTTTCATTCATCAAAACATGGAAGCCTCCTCTCCTTTCCTGGCATCTTATTTCATCGAAAAAGTCAATTCGATGTTTGGAAAATCGATGCATGTTCCGGTAAAGTTGGAAAAAACACACAGATAAAAGTTTTATTTTTTTTGATAATAATTAACAACAAAATTTCACTATCTTTATGAACGATTATAAGTGATAAGGTGTTATAGAAAAAAGATTGTTTGATGGGTGGATTATTGGTTGAAACGAGGTGATGATTTGACATTGAAATGCAACGGCATTTCGACCTGAAGGGAATAATAATAAACAAAATGATAAATAAATGGATTTACTCGGAACTAACCGACGAACAAAATGAAATCAAAAACAAACTAGCCAATGAATTAAGTATCAGCCCGGTTTTAGCAAAACTTCTTGTGCAGCGGGGCATTGTAACCTTTGATGATGCCCGCTCTTTTTTCCGTCCGGATTTGAATGATTTGCATGATCCTTTCCTGATGAAAGACATGGACAAAGCGGTAGAAAGACTGACAAAGGCAATGCAACGGAATGAAAAGATACTAATTTACGGCGATTATGATGTGGATGGAACAACCTCTGTTTCATTAGTTTACAGATTTTTGGTCAAGTTTTATTCCAATCTTGATTTCTACATTCCCGATCGTTACAACGAAGGTTATGGCATTTCCATTAAAGGAATTGACTTTGCTGCTCAAAACAATTTCAAGCTGATAATAGCCCTGGATTGTGGCATTAAGGCTGTCGAAAAAATAAAATATGCCAAAACACTTGGTGTTGATTTTATCATTTGCGATCATCACAATCCCGACGACGAACTTCCTCCGGCGGTAGCAGTTCTTGACACTAAAAGAAATGACTGCACCTATCCTTACAAACATCTTTCGGGCTGTGGAGTCGGCTTCAAACTGATGCAGGCTTTCGCCATGGAGAACAACATCCATTTCGAAGAACTCATTCCCCTGCTGGATTTACTTGCACTGAGCATTGCTTCGGACATTGTACCTATTACCGGCGAAAACCGCATTCTTGCCTTTTTCGGGCTGAAACAGCTTAATTCCAACCCCAGTACCGGTGTAAAAGCGATAATTGAAGTTTGCGGACTGAAAGACCGTGAAATCACCATCAGCGACATCGTTTTCAAAATCGGACCTCGCATAAACGCTTCAGGACGTATGAAACTTGCCACAGAGGCAGTTGAGTTGATGGTATCGAGAGACTACAACTTTGCCTACGAACGCAGCGGCACCATCAATGAATACAACAACGACCGCAAAGACCTGGATAAAAACATCACCGACGATGCCATAGCGATGATTCGTCTCGATGAAAGTTATGCCGAACGGAAATCCATTGTCGTGTATAAACCCGACTGGCACAAAGGAGTCATTGGTATCGTAGCATCGCGTTTGGCCGAGGAGTATTACAAACCTTCGGTGGTGCTGACCGAATCCAACGGGTTTGCATCCGGTTCGGCCCGTTCGGTGCTGGGTTTTGACCTGTACAAAGCTGTGGAATCATGCAAAGACCTGCTCGAAAACTTTGGCGGACACATGTACGCCGCCGGTCTGACCATGAAAACGGAGAATGTGGATGAATTCAGCCGCCGTTTTGAGAATTTTGTAGCCGAACACATTCAGGAAGATCAAACCTATCCGCAGATAGATATTGACGCTGTAATCGAATTCAAAGATATTACCCCGAAATTCTTCCGGGTTTTGAAGCAGTTCGGTCCTTACGGTCCGGGAAACATGAAACCAGTTTTTGAATCCAAAAATGTATACGATTACGGAAGCAGCCGTTTGGTAGGAAAAGATCAGGAACACCTTAAACTGGAACTGACCGACAGCAGCTCCGAAAATGTAATGAGTGGTATAGCATTTCGTATGCACGAATTCAACGATCACCTCAAAGCACTGAATCCGCTCGATATTTGCTACACACTCGAAGAAAACACGTTCAACAACAACACTTCAATCCAACTGATGATTCGGGATATTAAGAAGGTGGAAATAAATGGAAAATAGTGGCATTATACTAAAAAGTGACAAGCGGGACTTGTCACTTTTTTTGGATTATTTTTTTGTGTAGTTATAACAATCGCGGCAAATAGGCTCATATTCAGTCATTTCGCCAAGCAACACCTGCTTATCGCCGGCTACCAGTCTGTGCGAAACGTATGCCAAAGCTCCGCATCGAACACAAATAGCGTGCACTTTGTACACATCGTCGGCTATGGCCATCAAAGCCGGCATAGGCCCGAACGGTGTACAACGGAAATCCATATCCAGTCCGGCCACAATGACCCGAATGCCGCTGTTGGCCAATTGCTGGCACACATCCACCAAACCCTCGTCGAAAAACTGAGCCTCATCTATGCCAACCACATCCACCTCACTGGTCATCAGCATGATGCTGCCCGAAGATTCCACAGGCGTGGAGCGAATGGTGGTACGGTCGTGCGAAACCACATCTTCTTCCGAGTAGCGGGTGTCAATTTTCGGTTTGAATATTTCTACCCGTAATTTCGCAAAATTGGCACGCTTCAATCTGCGAATGAGTTCCTCCGTTTTGCCCGAGAACATGGAACCACAAATGACTTCAATACTTCCCCTTTTTACCTGGTTTGGATGATTTTGTTCTGAATAAATCATTATTTAGTGAAAATTTGGTTTTTACTATGTTTTTTTCGATAGTTTAATTTGTATCTTTACGGCTGTTTTGTTCTTGCACGTTTCATTCTACAAAAATAAAAAAAATACTGATATCGAACTCTTTTTAAGTAAAAAAGATATGAACAAAAAATTTTTAGTTATTTTATTGCAAAAGGATATTCATGAACTCAGCCTGCTCACAGAGGGTTTTGAAAAAATGACTGAATTACCCGAACCGATTTTACGTTTGGCAATACAGAAAGCTGAGAATATTCTGGAAAGCCTGAACACACTCGGTAATTTTTCTCAGTTTGAGCTGGGAGAAATTGATTACCAGACATTTGCCGATAAAAAGGAAGATAACATACCGCAATATGCTGCCGGAGATAATCTGTCTTCAGAAAAAAATAATTTTGACGCGCTGTATGATTCCGAACTGGAAACACCTGAGCCGGATGAGAGCGGTGCAGATATGACGGAAGTTCTGATTGTAAAGGGCGATTCTGAAGAATCGGATGTGAACACCGAAATTGAAAATCAGCAACTTAGCACTCATAAAAGAACTAACGATGTAAACGAAAGTCCGGAGACCGGAATATCAATAACGCTGGATGAAGAATATCAGGAAGAAATTGAAGTAGAAGAAATTGGTGAAAACGAACAGGTTTTAGTTTACGATGAGACCGATATTACATCGGTAAATGAAAATAAAGCACCTGAAAAACCGGTTTCAGAGACAAAAAAAGAGAATGTGAACGAGCGGCTGAATCAAAGCAGCGTAACTCTCAACGAGAGCCTGGGTGAGCGCGATTCAGCATCGCTGAGTGATAGTCTGGCCAATCAGAAAATAGAAGACATCCGGCAGGGGATGAACATTGGCGATCGATTCCGTTTTCAGCGCGAACTTTTCGGCAGCAACGGCGAAGTAATGAATAAAACCATCACCTACCTGAATCAACTGGCTAAATTTGAAGAAGCAGTTTCGTATCTGAAATCAAAATTCGGTTGGAGCGATGATAATCCTCACGCCGAGGAATTTCTGCAACTTATAAAAAGAAGATATCTTTAAAAACAGACTTCAACCGATAGCAATCGGGATTATACATCAAACTTCAGACCTATATGAAACTTTACGTTGTTCCCACCCCCATTGGTAACCTGGAGGATATGACCTTTCGGGCTGTGAAAGTGCTGAACAGTGTAGATCTGATATTAGCCGAAGATACCCGCACCAGTGGTTTTCTGCTCAAACATTACGGCATCAAAACCCCGATGCAGTCGCATCACAAATTTAATGAGCATAAAACACTGCAACACGTAGTGGAAAAAATCAAATCCGGACAAAACGTAGCTTTGATTTCCGACGCAGGCACTCCGGCCATCTCTGATCCGGGTTTCATGCTGGTCAGAGCGTGTGTAGAGCAGGAAATTGAAGTGGAGTGTTTGCCCGGTGCTACAGCATTTGTTCCCGCACTTGTAACTTCCGGCTTGCCCAACGACCGCTTTTGCTTTGAAGGCTTCCTGCCTCAAAAGAAAGGTCGCCAAACCAAATTGAAATCGCTGGCTGCCGAATCCAGAACGATGATTTTCTATGAATCTCCCTTTCGGATTGTAAAAACACTGACACAGCTGGCAGAAGTGTTGGGTACGGAAAGAAGGGCATCCGTTTCGCGTGAAATTTCAAAGTTATACGAAGAAACCGTGCGTGGTACTCTCACCGAACTTGCCGAACATTTTACACTACATCCACCCAAAGGCGAATTTGTACTGATTGTTGCAGGTTATGAAGAATAACACTAAATTTGCTCACTAAAAAATATAGAATTCTGAAAGCTGAAAATGAACTCTAAGCCCAACTTTTTTTAAGAACTTTGTTTATCTTTTTTCTTAACAAAAACACCAACACCTTCATTTCTGAATAAATGAAAAATTATTTTACACTAATCACAGCAGCCATACTCCTACTGGCATCCTGCGGCAAGCAGCAAAACAGTGAAGTAGAAAGGCTGAAAGCTGAAAATGATTCACTGCAAAACTCCAGACTTCAACTGGAACAGGAAGTAAACGACTATTTCGCTACGTTGAATGATATTCAGCAGAATATTGAGAAAATCAAGGATGCTCAAAACGTAATTTCTGTACGTCCGCTGAGCGAAAACACCCCCCGGGATGTAAGAAACAAGGTTTCGGAAGATATGGCCTACATCAATGAATTGATAAAAGTCAACAAGGAAGAGCTGGAAAAAATGAGGTCAAAAATGAAACACAGCAGTTTCCAACTGGATAATCTTGAAAAAACACTTGCTTCGTTGGCCAGGCAACTTAATGAAGAATCGGCAAAAGTTGCACGCCTGCAAATTCAGTTGCAACAAAAAGATTCCGTCATTACCAAACTGGGAACAACGGTCAACGAATTAGGCAAAAACGTGGAAGATCTTGAACAGAAAAATGAAGAAAAAACAACCGTTATTCAGCAACAGGACGAGGCGATGAATACAGCCTGGTATGCTATTGGCTCAATCAAAGAACTGAAAGACAACAAGATAATCTCTTCTGAAGGTATTTTCAGTCCCAAAAAAGTGCTTCAGTCCGACTTCAATAAGAACTATTTTGTAAAAGTGGATACCCGAAACACAAAATCGGTACCGCTCTATTCAAAATCGAAAGCAAAAATCCTTACCATTCACCCCAAAACAAGTTATACGCTAGAGAAGGAAAATGAAAACTACGTGCTGATTATTACC
>JAGPGR010000355.1 GCA_018055865.1 Paludibacteraceae bacterium
CTATATACCAGTCGGTAGGCAGGTAGCTCAAATTACACACGCGCACATCGGTGCGTACTCCTTCCACTTCCTGATTGTACCAAAGCGGGAAGGTATCGTTATCTCCGTTTGAAAATAGAATAGCATTTTTATCTGTTGAATTGAGGTAATTCTGACCAAAATCGCGGGCTGTTGTGCGTCCGCTCCGATCGTGATCATCCCAGTTTTGAGCTCCCATCAGCACCGGAATACCCAGGCAGGCAATGGCAGCAATGGCAGCACTTACATTGTTGGGTAATAACTTATCAAGCAATTTTCCAACTCCCATTACTCCCAAACCAATCCAGATACTAAACGCGTAAAACGAACCTGCGTAGGCATAATCTCGCTCGCGGGGCTGGTAAGGAGTCTGATTCAGATAGACCACAATGGCCAGTCCGGTGAGGAAAAACAAGAGCATGATGACCCAGAAAGTATGACTTCCCTGTTTGCCGGCATTGAGCAGGAAGAAAATCCCCAACAAGCCGAGCAGCAACGGTAGCATAAAATAGGTATTCCGGCCTTTGTTTTCTTTCAATTCGGCTGGCAGCAGTTTTTGATCACCAACCAACATATTATCAATGAAAGGAATGCCTGTAATCCAGTTTCCATGCTCAATTTCGCCATATCCCTGAATATCGTTCTGACGTCCTGAAAAATTCCACATAAAATAGCGCCAGTACATAAAATTGACCTGATAATCAAAGAAAAATCGCATATTTTCACCAAAAGTGGGTCTGATATCACTCCGCTGTTCTCCGCAAAAATCATACGTCACTTTCTTTCCTTCCACATTTCCCCAAATCTTGTAAGCTTTGATGTGATTGGCATCACCGCTGTACATCCGGGGGAAAAGCATCATGAATTTTTCATCCTTTTTGTAGTCGAATTTATAGCCTGCAATTACATATTCATCCTTTTCGGACTCGTTACGCTTTGGTTTTGGAGCATAAAGCGGTGATTTGTCGGCGTCATACGTACAAGTATTTCCTTCTACTTTCAGTTTCATGGGAGCATTGTACACGCCGCCGTAAAGCAACGGGCGGTCGCCGTATTGCTGACGATTGAGATAGTATTGGAGTGAAAAAACATTGTCGGGCGAATTCTGATCCATGGTAGGCTGTGCGGCTGAACGAATCATAATCACTGCATACGAAGAATAACCAATCAAAATGACTGTAATCATTACCAGTCCGGTATTCAGCCAGCGTGGTTTTACGATTTTCTTACCGTAAGCAAAGAAAGCAATCATTATGAGAATGATAAATATTCCCAGCACCACATTTTCGAACAGGAATGGTACTCCCGAAATAGTAACTGCCAGAATGAACGAAGCGGCCATTCTCTTGTAGTTTTTGTTGACGTGAGTTTCGTAAATTGCCCACGCCAGTGCCGCCACAACGAGCAAAATATACACGAATAAACCGGTGTTGTAAGACGCTCCGAACACATTTACAAAAAGTAATTCGAACTTGGTAGTCCACATGATGCTTCCGGGAATGAGACCGTAAAGCGTAAAAGCCAGAATAACGATTGAGGCGGTCATTGCCAGAATAATTCCTCGGGTAGAAGGAGTGTATTTTTTGTAGTAATAAACAAGAACGATAGCCGGAATGGCCAGCAGGTTGAGCAGGTGAACTCCGATGGAAAGTCCCATGAGGTAGGCAATGAGTATGAGCCAGCGGTCGGAACCCGGATTGTCGGCATTTTTCTCCCATTTCAAAATCAACCAGAAAACAACGGCTGTGAAAAGCGATGAATAGGCATAAACCTCACCTTCTACGGCCGAGAACCAGAATGTATCTGAGAAAGCATAAGCCAGGGCGCCTGTCAGTCCTGCTCCGAGAATAATTATTTTATTGGCAGTTGATAATTCATTGTCGGATTTTCCGACTACTTTTTGGGCCAAATGGGTAATGGTCCAGAAAAGGAACAAAATAGTGAATGCGCTTGCCAGTGCCGACATAGCGTTGACCATCATGGCCACCTGCGAAGTATCGGAGGCAAAAAGTGAGAAAAATTTGGCTGTGAGCATAAAGAAAGGTGCTCCGGGAGGGTGGCCTACGTCGAGTTTATAGGCTGCCGAAATAAATTCTCCGGTATCCCAAAAACTTGCTGTCGGCTCAATCGTCATAAGGTATGTGACAGCTGCAACAGCGAATGCTAACCAGCCAGAAATGGTGTTCAAAAATCTGAAATTCTTCATCGGATTCGAATTTATAATTGAATGAATTACTTAAATTACACTTTTTGTAAAAAAAACTCTCAAAGATACAAAGAAAATTCAGTTTGCAGGAAAAGCCGGCTGCATTTTAGAGAATATTAAAAAAAGCGACAGCCACTATCTGAGTGATAGCAGCTGTACGCGAATTTTCAAAAAGATAGGATTCTATCAAGAATTTATTGTTCTGTAATCGTTACTCCGGCTGGTATTTCAAATTTATCGGCCGGCGGTGTTACCGCTTCGATTTTAGCAACTTCGATGGAAGTGGGAATTTCCATCATTTTGCCACTCATTTTCATCATCAGATTTCCGTACGTGAGATATTCCACATCCATTTTCATTTCATCATTCTTCATACTGTATTTTACACATGGATAGCCCAGAAAGTTTTCTTCGCCCACTTTTTCCAGTTTCATTTTGCCCATAATATCAGCGGTTATATTTTCCAAATCCACACCTAACTGGTTGATGACCGCAGGCCGGTTGTAGTGATAT
>JAGPGR010000356.1 GCA_018055865.1 Paludibacteraceae bacterium
ATCGGTGAGGTGAGATGACTCCAATCTGAGCAGCGCTTCTTTCAATTATACCTCATTCGAATTGAGCGTGCAAATATACTACAAAATTTATTATCAGGCAATAAATCCATCAAAATATTTTCATTAAATCTTTCTTTTCGTTGAACTATAACTGCCCAATGAAAGTTAGTTAACAGCAGGAAAAATTCTCTCCGGTTTCTTTTATTTTGTAAATCATGTCATTTTGTCCGATTTCCGATTGTTGATTTGGCAGTGAATAATGACAACTTTGCCGAATGGCAAAATAAAAGAAATTCGGTACTATTTTTGAACTCAATAGTCCTTAAATGCCACAAATTTTCTATTTTTGTAAAAATTAGAGTAAAGAGTGTGCATCTTATTATATACAAACTTTTTACTACAAAATATTATGTCAGTGAAATATTCAGAACAATTAAACAACGTATTCACATATAGTTTACAGGAAGCCGAGCGCCTCGGAAATGCTTATGTAGGTCCCGAGCATCTATTGCTCGGACTCATCCGCAATGGCAGCAGTCACGCAGCTGCACTGATGCAGGAAATGGGTGTGGATATTAACAGTGCAAAACAGAGAATAGAAGCCATGGTACGAACCGATAATGAACCATCGGGTACAGATATTCCCATGCTTAAAAGTACAGAAAAAATTAAGAAAATAATGGAACTGGAAGCACGCTCGTTATCGGCCGAAGCTGCTGATACCGAACATTTGCTGTTGGCTATTCTGAAAGATAAAAACAACCTGGCAGTGGATGTGTTGAGTGCAGATAATTTGACTTATGAGAAACTGATCATGCACATCAATCCTCTGAAACCTCAGGATACGCAGGCAAGCGCCGGTATGCCTCACGAAGATGATGAAGAGGACGATGATCAGTTTGGTTCGCGAAAATCGAAGACGAAACAACAGGGTAACAAACCGAGCGAAACTCCGGCACTGGATACCTTCGGTACTGATATTACCAAAGCAGCTGTGGAAAACAGACTCGATCCGGTAGTAGGCCGGGAGCGCGAAATAGAACGTATCGCACAGATTTTGAGTCGCCGGAAAAAGAACAATCCGGTATTAATCGGTGATCCCGGTGTTGGTAAGTCGGCCATCGTTGAAGGATTGGCATTACGCATTGTCCAACACAAAGTTTCACGCGTTTTGTTTGACAAACGGGTAGTGGCACTTGATATGGCATCCATTGTTGCCGGAACGAAGTACCGCGGGCAGTTCGAAGAACGAATAAAAGCCATACTCAACGAATTACAAAAAAATCCGAATATTATTCTTTTCATTGATGAAATTCATACCATAGTGGGAGCCGGAGGCGCACCAGGTTCACTTGATGCCGCCAATATGCTGAAACCAGCCTTATCTCGCGGTGAAATTCAGTGTGTCGGAGCTACAACATTAGATGAATATCGCCAGAGTATTGAGAAAGACGGAGCTCTCGAGCGTCGTTTTCAGAAAGTGATGGTTGACCCTACAACTCCCGAAGAAACACTGACTATTTTGCAAAATATTCAGGACAGATATGAATATCATCACAATGTTCGGTATACTCCTGAAGCCATTAAAGCATGTGTAAGACTTACCGACCGGTACATTACCGACAGGAGCTTCCCCGACAAAGCTATCGATGCCCTGGATGAAGCAGGTTCGAGAGTTCACATTGCAACGGTTTCAGTCCCTGCTGAAATAGAACAACTTGAGAAAAAACTGGAGGAACTAAAAGCTGAGAAAAACAAAGTGATTGCAGAGCAAAAATACGAAGAAGCGGTGCCCATTCGGGATAAAGAAAAGCAAACACAATATCAGCTCGAAGATGCCATCAAACGGTGGGAACGTGAATCGCAGCTCAATCCCGAAACTGTAGACGAAGAAAAAGTGGCAGAAGTAGTGGCAATGATGTCCGGAATTCCGGTACAACGTATTGCTCAAGCCGAAGGACTTAAACTTCGCCAGATGAAAGAAGTGCTGAAAAGTCGCGTTATCGGACAGGACGAAGCCGTTGAAAAAATAACGAAAGCCATTCAGCGAAACAGAATCGGATTGAAAGATCCGGGAAAACCCATTGGTACGTTCCTGTTTCTAGGTCCTACGGGTGTTGGAAAAACTCACTTAGCCCGCGTGCTGGCCGAATTTATGTTTGACAGTCCCGATTCGTTGATAAGGGTGGATATGAGTGAGTATATGGAGAAATTCAGTGTCTCACGGCTGATTGGAGCGCCTCCGGGATACGTAGGCTACGAGGAAGGTGGTCAGTTGACTGAAAAGGTTCGCCGTAAACCTTATTCCATCGTTCTTCTCGACGAAATAGAAAAAGCACATCCGGATGTTTTCAATATCCTGCTGCAGGTAATGGACGAAGGACGATTGACCGACAGTCTGGGACGTCGTATCGATTTCAAGAATACAATTATTATAATGACTTCCAATGTCGGAACCCGTCAGTTGAAGGATTTTGGCAGGGGAGTAGGGTTTAATACAGCTGAAGATTCGGTTATTGATGCCGAATTCTCACGTGGTGTAATACAAAAAGCATTGAACAAGAC
The DNA here is from genome assembly GCA_018055865.1 of Paludibacteraceae bacterium. Classification (GTDB taxonomy): domain Bacteria; phylum Bacteroidota; class Bacteroidia; order Bacteroidales; family Paludibacteraceae; genus UPXZ01. The sequence continues at coordinate 2,566 of JAGPGR010000356.1, forward strand.
CTTTGCACCCGAATTTGTTAACCGTGTTGATGATATCGTAATGTTTGACCAGCTTAGCCGCGACAGCATTAAATCTATCATTGATCTGGAGCTGAAAGGCATATTCAAACGTGTGACTGACCTTGGTTACAAACTCGAACTTTCCACGGATGCCAAAGATTTTAT
>JAGPGR010000357.1 GCA_018055865.1 Paludibacteraceae bacterium
TTCTATTAACCTTAAATCTAATACCATGAAAAACACGATGCAAAGATACTGCGTTTTTATGTTATAAAACATAGTTTCGATAATTTTATTGATGTTTTTAACGCTATTTAACTTAAAATGACCCTTCAATAGTTCTTCTAAAGTTCCGTTAATACTATTTTATAAATTCTGACACTACATTTCGGACAAAATTATCTATTTTTGCGTAAAAATAAGTACGATGAGAACCTTTTTTATTACCGATCAGGAAGAAATTGATCAAATTATTCTAAGTTGCGAGCATTGTTTCGTGGGTATTTCAGAAAAAGACGGAAGTCCATATGTGTTTCCCATGAATTTTGCCTATGCCGATGGTGTAATCATCCTTCACTCCGGTCCTCATGGAAAGCACCTCCAGCTGCTGGAAACCGACAACCGGGTATGCGTGACTTTCTGTACTGAAAACAATAAAATTCTGTATCAGCATCCGGATGTGGCATGCAGCTACAGCATGCAGTCGAAAAGCGTATTGTGTAAAGGAAAAATAGAATTTGTAGAAAATCAGGAAGAAAAAGAGCGACTGATCAAACTCTTTATGAGGCATTATACAGACCGGGAATTCAAGATTTCTGCTCCCGCCATTCGCAATGTAAAAGTATGGATAATGAAACCTGAAACCATTACGGCAAAGGCATTCGGACAAAATTTTAAGTATGGTTGATTTTTGTTTGTTAGTTATTTCTAATTCAATTCAGCGCAAGGTTTTCAGTCCGGCAATGAGCGCAGAGTCCATTTCATAATGATCTGTGCAGAATTGCACATCACCTTCTTTTCCGGTGAAACAGGTGCGGTAATCCAGCAAAACAGTTACTCCCGGCTTCAGTTCTACTCTTTTCAGTCTCTTTACAGTTTTTCCCTGCTCTAAAGCCCTTCTGCCTTCGGGGGTTTTCATACGCAATCCGATGGAGTACCGAATCCGGTCCTGCAGTATATTATTTTCACGCATTTTGGCATTATCAGCCGAATCCACATCGTGCAGACAAAAAAAAGCCAGCTCCAGTGGTTTTTCCACCCGCACACACCCGTGACTCAACCCGCGGTAATGCAGTTTGAATGCCGATTTATTGTTCGTATCATGCAGATACACACTGAAAGGATTGGAAAAATTAAATTTCAGCCGCCCGAGCGAATTGTTCGAACCGGAATCCTGAACGACTACATACGGCTGAAACTTATTGCTCAGACTGGCCCATGGAACTTCCCACGCTTCAACCTGAACCCGGTCCTTATATACTTTCATACGATTTCGGCTTATATAAGAGGGATCGTATGTCATTCGTTTACTTATTTCGTTGATAATAATGCTGTTGGGTACCGTCCAGGTAGGATTCAGCACCACTTCATACATTTTCCCGTAGAGCATCGGAGTTTTATGTTTGGGAGGCTTGCCCACCACCACTTTCATGGTTTGTTCCACGGTATCGCCCCGCAGTGCCTGTAAAGTCATATTGGCCACATTTACATGTACATATTTATTGGAAATATCACGCTGCGGTTTCCATCTGAGCCGCTCCAGATTGGCTGCCACTACCCAGTACTGCGTTTCGAAATCCCGGTTCAGTGCTTCAATCGTCTTATTACCTATTTCTCGGTCTATCAGCAGGTTGTATTTTGCTCTGAAAATATTCAACGCTTTCAGGAGCGAATCGTTGAACACCCGATAAACCGAATCCACATTGGATACATAAGGCAATTGGCCTGTGATCATCAATCTGCGTGCTACAACCGGCACCGAAGCATGTACTTTACCTGCTTTGATTGTCGTTTTAGGAGGCAAAACCGGAATTGGACGAAAAACGGAATCTCTCAGGAGCCTAAGTTGCTGCAATTCATTCTGAAGGGCTTGGTATTCCCTGTTTTTCGGTGTTGCATCATCCAGGTAAACACTCAGGGAGTCTGAACCGGAAAATATCGATCTTACAAAAGCGCTGTCTGGTTTTTGAACCTGAATAAAATAGTCTTTCGGATATAACACCACCGGATCAAAGAATCCGAATTTCATTCCGCTGCAATACGCATAATAGACATCTGTAAGCATGATTTCGGCTTGGGCAAGTTGCGGATAATCCGGTTTCTTCAGATTCAGACCGCTGGTGAATTCAAGCACCTTTTTCATGCCGAAATGCTCCGGACGAATACCATGATCCATAGACCTGGAAATCTGGTCGTTGAGCAATTGAATTTTCTCAGCAGCTTTGTTCAAATCCGAAAACCAAAACGAATTCATCCCTCGAGGCTCATAAATCTGAAGGTAACGGGATTGCAACGCAGTATCTTTCTCTGCAATGTACACCTTCAATGCTTGTTGAAATTCAGCCGAATCGGGCAGATGAACAACAGATTCGGAATTTTGAACAGATTCATGGTTATTGCCTTTTATACAGGAAAAAGCGAATATGCTCAGAATTCCGGTTAATATTGTATAACAGTAATACTTTATCATAAATCATAAGTAAATTTAAGAACAAAAATAGCATTAAATAATCATTTTTCCTCCATTCATCTGGAAAATGAAAGGAAAAGACAGATATTTTGTTTTATAAAGTCACTTTAGGGCATTTGGCACAACAATTGAATTACTAACGTACCACACTACAAAAAACATTCATAAAACAATGACATACAGCTTGTTGTGAAAATTCATTTTCCATACAGGACTGAACGAATGCCATTTTGGCAGTCAACAATGG
>JAGPGR010000358.1 GCA_018055865.1 Paludibacteraceae bacterium
TGCCACCTCCATCGCTCACTTTACGTCCATTGCGGGTAGTGAATTCGGTGGTAAGGCTATCAGGTACACGCCCTACACTTCCGTCTTCATTCCGATGACTGTAATCAATGGCCTTTATACATCTTCCGCTTGGGATATAATATTTGGCAGTTGTAATTTTAAGATGACCGCCATAGCCTACCGGTCGTATATTCTGCACCAATCCCTTACCAAAGGTACGTTCACCCACAATAATGCCTCTATCGAGGTCCTGAATAGCACCTGCCACTATTTCGGAAGCCGAAGCCGAAGCTCTGTTGGTGAGTACTGCCAAACGCATATCCGGAAACAAAGGTTCGGTGGGTGTTTTATAAATCCTGTCGGTAATTTTATTTTTTCCTTTGGTACTTACCACTTCTGTGCCTTTCGGAACAAAATAACCCACAATCTTCACAGCTTCGTCAATAAGGCCTCCTCCATTACTGCGCAAGTCGATAATCAGCGATTCAATCTGATGTTGTTTTATTAATTCATTGATGGCCAATTTCATTTCCATAGCTGATTTATCGGTAAACTCATTCAGCAACACATAACCGGTTTTATCAGCCACCAGAGCGGAATAACCGACAGGATTGATTTGTATTTTTTCGCGCTGAAATTCTTTTTCGATGATCTTTTTTTCGCCATACCGTTTCAGTTTGAGTTTGATTGTCGTATTTGGCGTTCCTTTGAGCAGGGCGCTCACTTCGCTCACTTCTTTTCCGGCTACCGATTTTCCATCAACTTCGAGGATCACATCCCCTGCCCTCACATCGTTGCGCTGCGCGGGTAAACCATCGTAAGGTTCCGAAACACAAATTTCTTTTCCTTTTTTCATAATCATGGCGCCGATGCCCGCATATTCGCCGGTTGTCATAAAAGTAAGATCGGCAGTTTCTTCTTCGGGCATATACACAGTGTAAGGATCTATCTTGCCCAGCATTTGGTCGATTGCCGTTTTCATCATCTTATCATAATTCAGCGTATCGACATAAAAAGCATCCAACTCACGAAAAACGGAATTGAAAACCGACATATTTTTACTGATTCTGAAAGTGCGATCGTTGATTTTTGGCGCCGCCGAAAAAGAGGCAAAAGAAAAACAAACCAATAATAGGCTGGCTAAAAATGCTCGTTTCATATGATAATATTGAGTATAAATAAAATGTAATGCTAAAAAAAATTGAACACAAAAGTATTCAAATTCTTCATTAATGAGAATTTTGTTTGATTAATAATGCTTAATTGAAACACAGCATGTGCTGAAAACAACAAAGCTGTGTTTTGCTTGTTCATAAATGGTATACAAGAATGATAGAACAAGCGAGTGATATTTAATTTAAAGATTTGAAAATTATTGGCGACAGAATATTACGATATTTCTATTGCGCCATTTTTCACACGACACTGGCTGGTTTTCATCAATACCACTCAATCAGAGTTTTACATGAGGAGGCAAAAAGTCAGAAATATCTTTTCCGTACGAAATCAAATCGCGGGCCACCGTTGACGAGATGTGCGCATAAGCCGACTCGGTAAAAAGAATAACTGTTTCGAGCCCTGTGAGACTGCGATTTGTATCGCCAATTGTACGCTCGTATTCGAAATCGCCCACCGTACGCAAACCTCGCAAAGCAAAACCTGCATCCACCGACTGCGCAAAATCAATTGTCAGACTGTTATAAGCCATTACTTTTACCCTTGGTTCGTCCGCAAATGCTTGTTGAATCATTTCTATGCGCTTTTCAATCGAAAAAAGCGTTTTCTTTGATTGGTTGTGCCCGATACCGATAACGATTTCGTCGAAGATATTCAATCCGCGCATTACAATGCTGTAATGTCCTATAGTAAACGGGTCGAAAGTACCCGGAAAGATAGCTCTTTTCATGCTGAATATGTTTTTGGCTTAAATTTTGTTGTTTGTTGAAGCCTATGAATGTATTGAAAATGAAATGCAAAGATATGAATTTTAATTTTGTGTTTCAAAGAATTGTGGTTACAGCTTTTGTATTTTCGTATTTACTGAAAATTAAATTTTAAATTTGCATTCAATAGAAATAAAATTCAAATTTATGATTATGCGTTTATTATCAACAATTTCCTTTCTTCTGCTCATTCTTTGTACACAAAACTTACAGGCCATCGACCCTGTGAATTCATTACCTATCCCTTCGAAAATTCAATTTGCAGGACAAACCATTCCGTTGGATCGCTACGATATGCGCGAACGCTTCGACCGCGAGCAAACAATTATTGCGTACCAGCATTCAACGAGTTTGCTGCTTATTAAGCGTGCCAATAAATACCTGCCCATCATTGAACCAATACTAAAGAAAAATAATATCCCCGACGATTTTAAATACCTTGCAGTGATCGAAAGTTCGCTCGATCCGCGTGCACAATCGCCGGCCAAAGCTGCCGGCATATGGCAATTGATGCCTGCCACTGCTGAACAATTTGGCCTCGAAGTAAGCGCTGAAGTGGACGAACGTTATCATATTGAAAAAGCAACCGAAGCTGCCTGTAAATACTTAAAAAGCGCATTCAATAAATATCGTAGCTGGACTACCGTTGCCGTATCCTACAACGCCGGAATGGGACGAATTTCCGGTGAATTGGAAAAACAAAACGTTGAAGATGCTTTCGATATGTACCTGAACACCGAAAGCAGTCGCTATATGTTCAGGATTCTGGCCATGAAACAACT
>JAGPGR010000359.1 GCA_018055865.1 Paludibacteraceae bacterium
CATATTTACCCGGATTATTCACTGCACGACAATCGAAAACAAAACCGCCTCCGTTGCCTGAATCATCATGCGGAATCCCCTTTTTGAAAGAAAAACTATAGATTTTCACTACCAATGGTTTACGTACAGAAACTTCACGAAACTGTTTCAGCTCAGTCATTTGTTTCAGAATACCAAGCAGATAAGGGTAGCCTTCTATTTCGTCTCTCAGAATGATACGAAGATTTTCGAGCGCAAACGGAATACTTTGCAGGAAATGAGGTTTTTTTTCAAAATAACCCCTGAAACCATAAGCACCAAGTACCTGCAAAGTGCGGAAAAGCACATAATGCTTTAATTGATTTCGAAAATCGGCTTCGTCCACAGGCATTAATTCCTGTAACGCAGTCAGATATTCCTGCAACAATTCTTCACGCAGTTCATCGCTGTATTTGGCTTTAGCCTGCCACAAAAACGAAGCTACATCGTAATACAAAGGACCTTTACGACCTCCCTGAAAATCAATAAAATAAGGTTTTTCATCCTTTATCATCACATTACGACTCTGAAAATCGCGATACATAAAGGTATTTGTCTTTGAACGAAGTAAAATTTTCGATAGTTTTGAAAAATCGTCTTCAAGCCTGTCCTCCTGAAACTCAAGCCCTGTTGATTTCAAAAAACAATATTTGAAATAATTCAAATCCCAAAGAATGGAACGTTCGTTGAATTCGGGTTGAGGGTAACATACCGAGAAATCGAAATCGTCAGCGCCTTTCACTTGCACCATTGGCAATATTCGCATTGTTTTACGGAGCATTTCCTTCTCTGGTTCGCAAAAAACACCCGTTTTCCTACCTTCAGCAATATAATCGAAAAGTAAGGTGTCACCTAGATCTTCCTGAATATAGAATAATCCATCGGGTGTCTGATTCAGAAATTGTGGAACAGGCAAACCTTTTGAATAGAAATGCTTTGCCATCTGAATGAAGGCTCTGTTTTCGTCAATCGAAGTGCCGGCCACACCAATAATTGATGTTTTTTTACTCTCGAGCCGAAAATAGCGACGATTGGATCCGGAAGCCGAAAGTTCGTCTTTCGACAATAGTTTTTCGCCTGTATACTGTTGGAATAATATTTCTAATTCGTTCATTTTAAGAGTATTTAATTTCAAATTGGTTGAATCGACAATTAATTGGCCGTTATCACAAAAGTACAAAAAAAAGATTGAAATACCGTCCTCGTCGGCCAAATGCATAGCTATCCTCAGTTTTCGGATTTCTGTCATCCAAAAGCAAAAATGCAGGTAGTTTCTACGACTATGCTATTTTATTTTATTCAATTACATTTTGAATATTTCGGCAGCAGCCATTTCAGCAGCTTTACCGTTACCATATAAGTTGATCGAAAAATCTGATTTTTTAGTTCTGAATAAATCAAAAGCATCTCTTAGTTTATCAATATCGCTTCCCACAAGTAAATTGAAACCATTTTCCACAAGTTCAACCCATTCTGTTTGCTCACGCAATGTAATACAATGTTTCGCAAAAAAGAAAGCTTCCTTCTGCACTCCACCACTGTCGGTGATTACCATTTCGCAGGATTTCAGCAACATAATCATGTCAAAATAGCCAACAGGATCGATAATTGTGAAATCGGGCAACTGATAGTTCTGAGCCAGTATATTTCGCGTGCGGGGATGCATGGGCACCACTACAGGTATTTCTTTGTGGATGGCGTTCAAGCCTTCGATTATATTTTTTAAATTTTCAGGATTGTCGGTATTTTCCTGACGATGAATGGTGGCTAACACAAACTTATTCAATCCGGCCTTGCGGATAATGTCCGATTTCAGTTGTGCTTTATCGGCATAATACATGGCAGCATCCTGCATCACATCACCATTTTTGATAATTTGAATCGGCATATTATCAAACCCTTCGCGCATAAGGTTGTTCACCGCTGTATCGGTGGGGCAAAAAAGAGCATTCGAAATCCGGTCGGTCAGTATTCTGTTTATTTCCTCCGGCATTTCCATATTGAACGAGCGCAAACCAGCTTCGACATGAATGACCGGAATGTGTAGTTTTGCTGCCGCCAACGCACCGGCAAGTGTCGAGTTGGTATCGCCATACACCAAAACGCCATCGGGCTTCTCGGTCATCAGAATCTTTTCTATCCCTTCGAGCATCCTACCTGTCATCGCGCCATGCGAAACGCCATGAATATCGAGTTGGTAAGCCGGTTTCGGAATCTCCATTTCATCGAAAAAAATTTCGGACATATTGGCATCGAAATGCTGGCCGGTATGAATAATTTTTTCTTCGATTCCCAACAATTTAAACTGACGACTCAATGTGGCAGCCTTAATAAACTGAGGACGTGCACCAACTACTGTAATAATTTTTTTCATAAAGTGTTTAATAATTTTGCCAATTCTCCCGTTAATGAACGACGTGAAAAGCGCTCGACCGATTCGGTTTTCACATTTAACGATCCGGATTTAAATAGCTTGTAATATTCTAAAATAGCTTGTTTTGTATTGATTTCATCGTCAAAATCAATAATTTTTCCGGCACCGGTTTCGGAGAGAACAGCTGCTACATCTCCATCGGTAGGCCCAATGGCCAATATCGGACGTTGCGCGGCCAGATACTCATAAAATTTCCCTGTCAGAATTCCCTTCGCATTTCCCGAATTATTGATCAGCAAAAGCAGAACCTGCGATGTTTGCTGTTTAGCAA
>JAGPGR010000360.1 GCA_018055865.1 Paludibacteraceae bacterium
ACGATTGGAAGCATTTGCCATGAGCAACAAACCTTGGGAATCATTCCTAGATGGATTGGGCAACGGATTCGGATACGCATGGATTTTAGTAGCTGTTGGATTCTTCCGCGAATTATTAGGATCCGGCACTTTTTTCGGCATTCAGATTATCCCACAAGCGCTTTATACAGCCGGATATGTAAATAATGGCCTGATGGTAATGCCTCCAATGGCACTGATTCTGGTAGCTTGCATTATATGGATTCAGCGGGCAAAAAACAAAGAATTACAGGAAAAAAATTAATTTGACACCTACTATTTATATGGAAAATATAGCCAACATATTCGTAAAGTCAATTTTTGTTGACAATATGATTTTCGCTTACTTTTTGGGAATGTGCTCTTACTTAGCAGTTTCCAGAAATGTAAAGACTTCACTCGGTTTAGGTCTGGCAGTAATCTTTGTTCTGTTTATTACATTGCCGGTCAATTATCTGCTTGAAAATTACGTGCTCAAAGAAGGTGCTTTGGCATGGCTGAGTCCGGCACTGAAGTCCTTGGATTTAAGCTATCTTGCATTTATTTTATTCATAGCAGTAATTGCAGCCATTGTGCAACTGGTAGAAATGATAGTTGAAAAATTCACTCCATCGTTGTATGCCTCTTTGGGGATTTTCCTTCCCTTAATTGCAGTTAACTGTGCCATCATGGGTGGATCACTTTTTATGCAACAGCGTGCATTTGTTAACATTGGAGAAGCTACTTCGTATGCACTTGGATCGGGTGTGGGTTGGCTACTTGCTATTGTAGGTCTGGCTGCCATACGTGAGAAAATGGAATACTCCAACGTTCCGAAACCCTTACGCGGATTAGGAATTACCTTTATTACAGTGGCTTTGATGGGTATTGCATTTTTAGCATTCTCCGGATTGAAAATATAATTAACTAACCAGCCCCATAATAATTAGATATACACAATGATATTAGCTATTAATTCTACAGCTATTTTTGCCAGTTTAGCGGTTTTTTTAATCGTAATACTTTTACTGGTGGTGATACTAATCGCTGCAAAAAACTATCTGGTACAATCCGGTGAGGTAAAAATCACTATCAACGACGACAAAGTAATTACCACTGAAGCAGGCGGAAGTTTGCTTAACACACTGGCTGTCAACAATATATTTCTCCCGTCAGCATGCGGTGGCGGTGCAACCTGTGCTGAGTGCCGCTGCCAGGTAGATTCCGGAGCCGGCGAGATATTACCCACGGAAGCAGTCCATTTCTCACGCAAAGAAATAAAGGACAACTGGAGGCTTGGTTGTCAGGTGAAGGTAAAAAACGACCTTGCCATCAAAGTCAATCCTTCCATCCTGGATATTAAGAAATGGGAATGCGAAGTGATATCAAACCATAATGTGGCAACATTCATTAAGGAATTTAAGGTTAAACTACCTGCAGGCGAACATTTGAACTTCGTTTCTGGAAGTTACATTCAAATCGATATTCCGAAATACAACCTGAAATACAACGAATTCGATGTTGAGGAACGTTTTCGCCCCGAGTGGGATAAGTATAAGATGTGGGATTTGACCGCCTCCAATTCCGACGAAACCATGCGCGCCTATTCCATGGCCAACCACCCTGCCGAGGGAGATATCGTAATGCTAAACGTACGTATAGCTACTCCACCCTGGGACAAGGCAGCCAATAACTGGGCTAAAGTGCCTGCAGGTATTGCTTCCTCCTACATTTTCAACCTGAAACCGGGCGATAAAGTCTTTGTTTCCGGTCCGTTCGGCGAATTCCATCCGGTACTCGATACGAAAAACGAAATGATTTACGTTGGCGGTGGTGCAGGTATGGCTCCGCTTCGTTCGCACTTACTCCACTTGCTTGGGACTCTAAAAATTAAAGACCGTAAAATTTCATACTATTACGGTGCCCGGGCATTGAACGAGGTATTCTATATGGAAGACTTCCTGAAACTGGAAAAAGAATTCCCCAATTTCTCGTTCCACCTGGCACTCGACCGTCCGGATCCTGCTGCCGATGCAGCCGGAGTGAGATATACCGCAGGATTTGTTCATCAGGTGCTTCACGATACTTATCTGAGCAATCACGATGCTCCCGAAGACATCGAATACTACATGTGCGGTCCCGGACCTATGGCAAAAGCTGTAGAAAATATGCTTTGGAATCTGGGTGTTCCTAAAGAAAATCTGCGATTTGACGATTTTGGGTAAGCGATCTAAGAAAATCAATAAAAAGATAAAAAAGGCTCTGTTCTCACAAACAGGGCCTTTTTCTCAAACTAAAAACAAACTTATAAAACAAAAATTATGGGGAATCAATTTGTAACGACTAACTTATTCTTTTCTAAAATATCAACTTTATAATTATACAGAATTTCATTTTCGGTGTTTCTGATTATTATGAATTTTTCGTCTTCATTATAATACCACGTCCCTACCGCCATGAGATGCGCATCGTTAGGAGCTAAGACCGAATAAACGCATTTATAATTATTCCCAAATTGAATTACCTGTCTGTAGCGTCTCGGAGTAAATTCCTTAAAATCAGAAGGACGAAACATCATCTTTCCCGGAGTTTCTTCTTCGTAAGATCGGGTCCAATTCTTCATCAGCTGACTTATATCATTCACATTTTCGCTTTCGCAACCCATTTTACACAATGACAACGAGGTTAAAAGCAAAATCAATAACGAGGTTTTAATT
>JAGPGR010000361.1 GCA_018055865.1 Paludibacteraceae bacterium
ATGCCGATTTCTCGGCAAAAAGCAGCGGAACTTTGAAAACCTACTATTTCGATTCGCAGCGCGGACTGCCCGGAGCCATTATTTTTTACAACGATAAGAGCAATGCCTCGCAGCGCCTTTCTGACAAATCTTTTTTCACGCAGGGAAATTTCCGGCACCGTTTTTCCAATCAATGGGCTATGCAAGCCAATGCAAAATACAACCACTCCCGCGTCAATTACCTGGATACAGCCTGGCTGAGTCAATCACAAAAACTGGAGAACAAATTTATTCAGCATGAATTATATGGTTCGCTGTCAGCTCTTTATCGGGTTTCCGGTTTCTTGTCTTTTTCGGCATCATCGGATGTATCGCTCAATGAGATGGAAGCTAACTTGCACAATTTTGCATATCCGACGCGCTTTACTTCACTATCGTCTTTAGCTGCCCGATATTCAAACCACCGGGTTGCGGTTACAGGGAGTTTGCTTGGCACAGTGACTTCAGAAAGTGTGAAATATGGCACACCTGCCGATAATCATCATAAACTTTCACCCTTTGTGAGTTTTACGGTCAAACCATTCCATACAGCCGATTTCAGAATACGAGCTTTCTACAAAAACATATTCCGCTTGCCCACTTTCAACGATTTGTACTACTTGCGCACAGGCTTTCGGAAACTTAAACCGGAGGACGCTCATCAGTTAAACGTCGGGATAACACACTCATTTTCTGCTGATGAAAGATTGAAGACACTCACGTTGACTGTCGATGCATATCACAACCGGATTAAAAATAAAATTGTAGCCAAACCGTCAGCCAGTCTTTTTGAGTGGACCATGCTGAACTACGGATCGGTTTATATCAACGGGCTGGATATAAGTTCCCAAGCCCAAATTATTGCCAGTAAAAATATTTCAGTGGAAACAGGCGTGAATTATACTTTTCAGCAGGCAACTGACCGTACCGAAAAAACGGGACGAACATATGGCCATCAATTGCCTTACACGCCATTCCATTCCGGTTCGGGCAGAATAAACGTGAAGAACCCTTTGGTGAATGTGGCTTATTCGATGATTTGGTCAGGTGTGCGTTATTCTAATTTTCAAAACTATTCCGAAAACCGGCTTCCGCCTTACTCCGATCACAGTATTTCGATTTATAAATCATTTGATATCTGCTACTTAATAGTGAATACAGGCATAGAATTACAGAATATCTTCAATAAAAACTATGAAGTTATAAGCGGTTTCCCAATGCCCGGAAGGTCGTTCAGAGTGAATTTGTCCATTAATTTCTAACAAAAATAATTATCAAAAAAATGAAAAAGAAACTTTATTTCATCCTCACGTTGTTACTCATTGTGCTTTCTGCCTGCAAAGTGGAAGATATCAAAAAAGACGAAGATTTACCGGGCGAAACTGTCAAACTTTTGGTACTTTCGGAGGGAAGTTACACCAACAACAACAGTACACTGGCATTTTACGATCTAAAAAGCAAAACGAAAGACGCTGATTATTTTCTCACTCAAAACAAGCGCAGACTGGGAGAAACCGCTAATGATATGCTTCTTTACGGTTCAAAAGCGTACATTGCGATGAATGGGTCGAGCCGTATCGAAATAATTGATATCATTACAGGCAAATCGTTGAAGCAAATTCCTATGTTCGAGGGAGAAAAAGCGATGTTGCCCCGCCAAATTATTTCGCATAAAGGTAAAGTGTACGTTTCTTCGTTCGATGACACGGTAACCCGAATTGATACGGTTTCTTTGAATATTGATGGCAACGTACGTGTTGGGCTGGACCCTGAAGGAATGTGTGTGGTGGGCGATAAATTATATGTAGCCAATTCCGGAGGCCTGGAATGGGCTAATGGCTACGACAAAACCATTTCGGTAGTGGATATCTCAAGCTTCAAAGAATTGGAAAAAATAGAAGTGAATGTAAATCCGGTTCACTTGAGAGCTGATACACAAGGTGATATCTATGCGGTAACCAATGGTAACTATGATGATATGCCGGCAAAATTTCAGCGCATTGACACCAAAACAAAAACAGTGAGCGATATCGATATGAATGTCACCAATTTCGATATTTTTGAAAATAAAGCTTACACGTACAGCTACGATTACATCTCGAAACAAATGTCGGTTCAGGTTTTCGATTGCCTTACAGAAAAACTGATAAATAATCGGTTCATTTCTGACGAAACTTCGCTCAAGATACCCTATTCCATTCAGGTAGATCCATACAGCAAAGACGTTTACATCACCGATGCAATCGACAATACAGTATTGGGAGATGTTTTTTGTTTTGACAAAACCGGGAAACTGAAATTTCAGGTAAAAGAAGTGGGCATTAATCCTAACCACGTGATCCTGATTGATTGATTCGAACCATAACAGGTTGTTAAATATATATGTCAGGACGGCAGGTACAGTAGAGCGCTACTGTACCTGTTGTGATTTTAAGGCCCCGAAACCTCTCCCAACTGAAGCTTTAAGATGGTTTTGAACTGATATACAATTCTGAAAATCGCGTTTTGGCATTATATAATTTGTCAATTCACGAGAAAAAAGTAATTTTGAAAATATTTTCAAAACAAAGTAAAACAACTCAATATTAACTAAAAAGGTCCCCGGAGTTTATCGCGCAAAACGGGAGAGGCTGTCCCGTCCGATAGAATTAGAGACAGGAGGATTCAGGAGGCGAGTATTATGT
>JAGPGR010000362.1 GCA_018055865.1 Paludibacteraceae bacterium
ATGGTAAATATTTTTAATCTTGTCGGCAAGCACTTTTTTTACCGTTTCCACATCTTTGAAACTGATGGGTGCATCTTTCAGCTGACCATCAGCTATTTGTGAATTGATCATACTGTCTACCATATTGCTGATGCTCATTTCTGTGTACTCATCCAGGGTACGCGAACGGGCTTCAACTGCATCCGACATCATTAGGATGGCCGTTTCCTTGCTGAAAGGAAGAGGCCCGGGATAGGTAAATTTCTCATCATTGGGTGTTACTCCCGGATTGTCGTTGATGAATGAATTATAAAAAAATCTCGTTTTGGTTCGTCCGTGGTGTGTAGTGATAAATCCGATAATCTGATCCGGCAATCCGTTTTTCCTAGCCAGTGTAACACCATCCGACACATGCTTAATAATGGCCTGAGCAGCATCCTCGTGGCTCATTTCCATCAACGGATTGTCACCACCCACCTGATTCTCAATAAAATACTCCGGATTCAACATTTTGCCAATGTCGTGATACAAAGCTCCTGTACGTACAAGTAAACTGTTGGCCCCGATTTTTTTGGCAGCTTCTGTGGCCAGATTGGACACCTGAAGCGAATGCTGAAATGTTCCGGGAGCATTTTCTGCAAATTTAATCATCAGATCGCTGTTAATGTTAGTAAGCTCTACAAGTGTAATGGCAGAAATGAGATTGAATATTTTTTCAAAAATATAAATGAGCACATAAGCCAACAGCAGCAGTGCCGAACTTATGGCAAAATAAACTATCGGCAGAAAATAAATACGATTGATGGCTCCTTCGGATACCAATTCGGTAGCCAGATACACTACTGAATAGCTTATAAAAATATAAAAGGCTGTTTGGGTAAGTTGCGAACGGGCTGTAAGGTCTTTCAAACCGGATACAGCAGTCATGCCGGCCATGATCTGTAACACGATGAATGTGAACGGATTATCGACCATGAAAGAGACAATCAAAATAGTGATAAAATGGGCAAAAAGTGCAGTTCGGGAATCAAAAAACACACGTATTATGATTGGGAGCATCGTGAATGGCACAATATAGATACCCAGACTGGTAAACTTAAGTACAAGTGATGAAATGGATACAATAAATAAAATCATCAGAGCTATGAAAATCAGATGATTCAGGTTTTCGAAAAGATTGAGTCTGAAAAGATACAAATAAAGAGCAAGCAACATTATGAGTCCGATGACAATTATCAATTCTCCAATTATCACATACCCCGATTCCTTAAATGCAGAATTTCTTCTCTGAGTTTCGATTTTCATCGAGTTCAGAATTGAATAAGCTCCCGGCGACACTATTTCGCCTCTGTCTATAATTTTTTCACCGGTTTGAACCATTCCGGAAGTTAGCGACAGATTTTTCACCATATCTTCCTTTACATTTTGAGAAGTGATGCTATCGTACCGTAAATTGTCGACTAAAAACAAGTTCAGATTGTACGAGTTCAAGTCCTGGATCGTGATATAATCAGGTTTATTCAGTATAAGCTCTTCGTATGCCGATTTGGGTGTGTAAATTTCATCCGTAGAAAGTAAATCGGTTTTCCTGCCATCACGAACAATAGCGATGTTTTTTCTTTTATTCATCAGTAGTTGTTCATAAATTCCTGAAGTAACCACCCCTTTACTGTAAATATCCCGAAATTTTCTTTCTACATAGGCAGTATATTTGGGTTCTTCCTGATTTTTATTTTTCCAGTCGCTGAGCCACTTGCCGAGCTGCTGGTCAGCCACCTTTTCATCGTATATAAAGTAAGGCGTGTAGGTGGAGAGAAGTTCCTTTCTGTCGGCTTCCAGCTGTTCATCAGTCTTGTAAATAGGAAAATCGAACGAAGCAGTGATGAGTTCATAGGACCACGGTTTTCCTATCTCATACTGATACTTAAACTTGTTGTCTTTGGGAAATAGCAGGACGATAATCACCACTAATGAAACAAAAAGTCCAATTCTGGTAAGTAGGTTTATTTTTTCTTTCGTAATTTGAATAGCCATGATTCTTTTTTTAATCCGGATAGCGACTTATCAAAAACACAATTCATCGGATAAGTTTTTACAAAACTATAAAAAAAACAAGAATAATAGCCGATTTGTTTTAAGTTTATTTATTTTTGTAAAAAATTACACATCAAATTTCAAAAAAACGGACATGTTTACCATCATCACATCCCCTCTCGTTCCTTTGCGTGCCGATGCCGGAGATCAGTACGAAATGGTCTCACAATTGCTTTTCGGTCAGCAAATTGAGATTCTTGAAACTGCCGAAAACTGGTATTTTATCAAAAATCTGGCCGACGGTTACACGGGCTGGATAAGCAGGAAAAGCGTTCATGCAAAATATTTCACCACAGCTGTTGCTGACACGTCACATTTCTCGGCATCCAAAACTCCAATCGTAGTATGCTTCAAGACTTCGAGTGTTGAGAAAATAACTCTTCCGGGCGGAAGCATGCTCCCTCCGGTTGTCCATGATCAATTCGAATTGCAGGGTGAAATCTTCCAGATAGCTCAATTTGAGCCTGTTTATACCAAGAGCAGCAATTCACAGTTCATTGTGGAGTTGGCACTCCAGTTTATCAATGCACCCTATCTCTGGGGTGGCAAAAGTCTGTTCGGAATAGATTGTTCAGGGTTGACTCAGGTGGTCTTTTCGATGGCCGGTATCATTC
>JAGPGR010000363.1 GCA_018055865.1 Paludibacteraceae bacterium
TGAAGAGTTTTGAATGCCCCGATGCCGACGATAAATTCAAAGAATTCAAAGACGAAAAGGGGCGAATTATTTACGGATAATAATGAATTTGGCATTATTCCTCTGGCCGGTATTATCGTTGGGTGATAACCTATGAACCCAAAAAAAACACTGCCACAGTCTTATGACCGTGGCAGTGTTTTTTATATTTCCCCTGAGCCGGCAGGCATCAGGGATTAAGATCTTTTCAGCTTCTTGGTTCACGGGGAGGTCTTTCCTCACGCGGCGGACGTGGCAAAAGTGCTTTGTGCGAAAGTTTGAATTTACCTGTTTTTTCGTCGATGTCAAGCAATTTCACCTCAATCATTTCTCCTTCTTTCAGACCGGCCTGATCCATTGTTTCTACCCGTTCCCATTTCAGTTCGGAGATGTGAAGCAATCCTTCTTTGCCCGGCATAAATTCCACAAACGCACCGTATGGCATAATGGATTTTACTTTGGCATTGTAGGTATCGCCTACTTCCGGAATGGCTACTATACCGCGGATTTTAGCAACTGCTGCATCCAGCGATTCTTTGTTGGCCGATGCAATTTCTACACGACCTTGTTCGCCTATTTCTTCTATAGACACTACGGCGCCTGTTTCAGCCTGAATGTTTTGAATGATTTTTCCACCGGGCCCAATCACGGCACCAATCAGATCTTTCGGAATGAACATCACTACAATGCGTGGAGCATGTGGTTTCAGGTCGGCACGCGGTTCGGTAATGGTTTCCTGAATTTTGTCCAGAATGTGCATCCGTCCGGCTTTTGCCTGATTGAGTGCATTTTCAAGAATCTCAAAAGAAAGACCGTCCACTTTGATGTCCATTTGAGTAGCAGTGATACCATCGCGGGTTCCTGTTACTTTGAAGTCCATATCGCCCAGGTGATCTTCGTCGCCCAGAATGTCGGAAAGGATAGCATAATTTTGGCCTTTATTTTCAGAAATCAAACCCATGGCAATACCTGAAACCGGTTTTTTGATTTGCACTCCGGCATCCATCAATGCCAGCGTTCCGGCACAAACAGTAGCCATAGACGAAGATCCGTTGGACTCCAGAATATCTGAAACTACACGTACCACGTAAGGATAATCAGTCGGAATCATCGGTTTCAGAGCACGATATGCCAGGTTTCCGTGTCCAATTTCTCGACGACCCACTCCACGTTGTGGTCTGGCCTCACCGGTTGAGAATGGAGGAAAATTATAATGCAACAAGAAACGGTCTTTTCCCTTAACCAGTGCCTCATCGATGATTTTTTCATCCATTTTGGTTCCCAGTGTTACGGTAGTAAGTGATTGTGTTTCGCCACGGGTAAAGACTGCAGAACCGTGAGCTCCCGGCAGATAATCAATTTCGCTCCAGATAGGACGAATCTCAGTGGTTTTACGGCCATCCAAGCGTTTACCTTCATCTAAAATAGAACGGCGCATGGCTTCTTTTTCTACTGCATGATAGTAACGGTTGATCAGTTCTTTCTTCTCTTCGGCCTCTTCGGGAGCCAATGATGCCAAATATTCAGCTTTTACAGCTTCAAAGTTTTCCAGGCGCGAATGTTTATCTGCATTGCACGAAGCAGCAACAGCATACACTTTGTCGTATGTTTTTGTCCAAATATCCTGTTTCAGTTCTTCGTTGTTATCCTCGTGATTGTAAGTGCGTTTTACGGTCTTACCTACTTCTTCCATCAGCTCAATCTGAGCCTGACACTGGATTTTTATTGCTTCGTGAGCAATACGGATGGCTTCAAGCAATTCAGCTTCGCTTACTTCTTTCATTTCGCCTTCTACCATCATAATGTTGTCGGCTGTAGCAGCAACAATAATGTCGAGGTCTGCTTCTTCTTTCTGAGCAAAGGTGGGGTTTACCAGATATTTGCCATTCACTCTGCCTATTCTTACTTCAGAAATAGGTCCGTGGAAAGGAATATCCGAAACAGCTAATGCAGCCGAAGCAGCTAGTCCGGCTAATCCGTCGGGCATATCAACACCGTCGGCCGAAATAAGATTCACATTTACAAAAACTTCTGCATGAAAATCTTCGGGGAACAGGGGACGTAAAGCGCGGTCAATCAGGCGGGCAATCAGAATTTCGTAATCCGAAGCACGACCTTCTCGACGTGTAAATCCGCCGGGAAAACGGCCGGCAGCTCCGTATTTTTCTTTGTATTCTACCGAAAGCGGCATGAAATCGGTACCGGGTGTTGCATCTTTTGCTGCACATACGGTAGCCAGGAGCATGGTGTTGCCCATGCGAACTACCACAGATCCATCGGCCTGCTTGGCCAGTTTGCCTGTTTCGATGGTAATTTCTCTTCCATCACCCATTGTGATGGTTTTTGTAACTACATTCATAAAAAAAATTACATTAAAATTGTTTTAGACTTTTAATTTTCAGGTGCAAAGATACGAATTAAATTTTGATTTGGAATGAAATGTTAATTGCTTTAACCGTATGTCTTTTTCTTAATTATTCCGCTATGGAAATTCTGATTATTTTAGCTTAGTAATGATATAGAAAAAAGGCGAAATCCGTTGATTCCGCCTATCCGTTTTATATTGTGGCCGAACGTGTATTATCGGCCGGAGCGTGTAGTACTGCTTCTTGCAGCATTTGTGTCAGTTTCAGTGCTTGTGCTCGTACTTCTGGTTCTGGTTGTAGT
>JAGPGR010000364.1 GCA_018055865.1 Paludibacteraceae bacterium
GCCCCAATAGCTATTTACTATTTCAGCCAATTCCCAAATTATTTTCTACTCACCAATTACGCAGCTATTCCGCTTTCTACCGGAATAATTTATTTATCCATCCTATTGCTGTTTGTTTCTTTCGTTCCAATAATAGCTTCAGGAGTAGCTTTCGTACTTAAATGGAGCATTTGGTCGATGAATTATTCATTGGGTGTGATTGCCGGTTTTCCGGGTTCAGTCTCTGTCATCAGTATCACTTCTTCACAACTGGCAATGCTCCTATCAGCCATTCTTGTACTTACACTTTTCGCCTTTAATAAAAAATTCTCAACCCTGGCCGTTGGCTTAGGATTGATTTTGATTTTCTCGGTAAATCAGGCTTTCCGGCAATATGAGAGCCTAAATCGGGCACAACTAATTGTATTTTCCGATTCACGAAACCCAGTTATCAATTTTATTGACGGAAAGAATAATTACATTTATACCTTAGACGAAAAGAGAGCTGTAAATGTGGGGAATGCATACTGGCGCGCCTCATTGCTGCATAATCCTCAACAGGCTGAATTATCCGAATGGTTCGAAGATGGTTTTGCTCACTTTAAAGGAAAACGAATTTTAATTTTGAAAGATGATTCTTTTAAGTTCAAAACCACCACAAATCCCATTGCAGTAGACTACCTTATCATTACCAACAAACTGAAACCCAGGATGGAGCAACTCCTGACCTGCATCCGGCCTGAAAATGTGATAGTGGATAAAAGCATTTCGATGTGGTACACCAACCACGTCAGAGAAGTTTGTAATGCTCAACAAATAAATTTTTATTCCGTGGCCGAAAAAGGAGCTTACATGACCGATTTGGTACGTTAAAAAAACAACCCATAACAATATCATAATCAAAGTCAACGTTTTTTTGTTACTTTTGCAGATTAAATACTTAAAAACGTGGAAAATGATTTCTAAAGTTATAGCCGAAGAGCTGATTCATAAGTTAAAAAGAGAAATAGAAAATGCCGAAAAAATCGTATTGGTTACCCACGTTGGGCCCGACGGCGATGCAATGGGCTCAGCTCTGGGCATGTGGCATTTTCTGATGACTATCGAAAAAGAGCCGAGGGTGATTGTGCCCTCGCCGCCACCAAACTTCCTGATGTGGATGCCCGGAGCAGATAAAGTGCTCGTTTACACCGATAAAAAAGTAGAATCCGACAAAGCAATTGACGAAGCCGATCTGATTTTGGCTGTTGATTTCAACACACCCAACCGGTTGGCACTGATGGCTGAAAAAGTTTTGAGTTCCAAAGCACATAAGATACTGATTGATCACCACCTGAATCCAAATCCCGATTTCGCAAATGTAATCATTTCATATCCGCAGGTTTCATCTACAAGCGAGCTTATTTTCAGGGCTATCTGCCGGATGGGACATTTTTCGGACATCAATCTGGGTTGCGCCGAATGCATTTATGTGGGCATGATGACCGATACAGGTGGATTTACCTACAACTCCAACCACGAAGAAATTTATTCGATTATTTATGAATTGATAAAACTGGGTGTAGACAAGGATGACATTTACCGCCGGGTGTACAATACGTTTTCGGCCGACCGAATGCGGCTGATGGGCTATTGCCTGTACAAAAAAATGAAAATCTATCCTGAATATCAGGCTGCACTCATTACGCTGACCCAACGTGAATTGCATGAATTTAACTACGACAATGGTGATGCAGAAGGATTTGTAAATATTCCATTATCTATTGAAGGTATCAACTTTTCGGTATTCATGCGCGAAGATCCGGACAAAATAAAGGTTTCACTACGATCACAGGGAAGTTTTCCAACCAATAAATTTTCTGCGGAAATTTTCGGAGGAGGCGGTCACCTGAATGCTTCGGGCGGCGAAAGCTTTACCTCACTGGATGAATCCGTAAAAAAATTCGAAGAGGCGTTGCCATTGTATACCGAATTTTTATAGCCTCTCCTGTCTTTCATATCGGGAGAGGATTTCACCGGTTATTTAGTTGAAAATTTAAACTTACAAATAATGCAACTAAAGTCCCTCCTGGGAATTTAGGTAGCTTTCAAATATGAAATACATTATTATTCTCGGTGACGGTATGGCCGACGAGCCTATAGCATCAATCGGCAACAAAACACCACTACAAGCTGCAGAGACACCACACATCGACAAACTGGCAAAAATGGGACGCTGTGGAATGCTTGATACTATTCCTGCCGGTTTCGCACCCGGAAGCGAAATTGCCAATCTTTCTGTACTCGGCTATGATTTAACCCGGGTGTATGAAGGCAGAGGGGTACTCGAAGCTGCAAGTATGGGTGTGGAAATTGCGGATGACGAAATAGCCATGCGCTGTAATTTGATATGTATCGAAAACGACATTATCAAAAGCCACTCAGCAGGTCATATCAGCAACGAGGAAGCTGATGAACTGATTGATTTTTTGCAAGAGAAGCTGGGAGATCAGTCCGTAAGTTTTTATTCGGGAGTATCTTATCGCCATCTGTTGAAGCTTAAAAACGGAAATAAACACCTGAAATGCACGCCGCCTCACGATGTGCCCGGCACTCCGTTTACGTCAGTGTTGATACAGGCGCTGACCCCCGAAGCAGAACCAACAGCCGCTTTGCTGAACGCATTGATACTAAAATCTCAGGCACTGCTCGAAAATCAA
>JAGPGR010000365.1 GCA_018055865.1 Paludibacteraceae bacterium
ATGTATTTGATATTTAACCTCTTTTTGTAATTTTCAATGCAAAGGTACAAAAAAGATGAATTTTTTGGTTTAAGTATTGTAAAAAAAAATAAAAAAACATCAGATGAGATATACATCAATCTATCAGGCAATTAAAAAATAAAAACGTGTTTTACAGACCGTAATAATCCCTGCTTGATAAAGTAAATGGTTGTTTTATAAAATAAAGCATCAAATTGTTCAGTTTGATTATCACAGAAAAAAATAGTTTTTTGCCAAATATTCCTCAAAAACTTTTTTAGGAATAGAATTTGTTATACATTTGCACGACTAATTAGTACTAACAAAAATTTTTTAGAAAATGGCTTACGTAATTAATGAAGATTGTATTGCTTGCGGTACTTGCATCAGCGAATGTCCGGTTGACGCAATTTCAGAAGGTGACATTTATGTTATTGATCCTGATATCTGTACAGACTGCGGTACTTGTGCCGATGTTTGCCCTTCAGAAGCAATTCATCCAGCGTAACTAAATACGCAAAAATCAAAAGAATCCTGCAGGTGTTTCACTTGCAGGATTTTACTTTTTCTATCAATAAGCAATTATCTCATTAGCAGCTACTTCCGCAGCCAGACCGTTGCCATAAAGGTTTATCGAAAAATCGGACTTCTTCAGGAGACTTTGGTGAAATGCCGATACGATTTTTTCTGCGTCACTTCCGGTCAGCGTGTTGAATCCGTATTCAATCAATTCCACCCACTCGGTTTGTTCACGCATGGTAATACATTGCTTTCCAAAGAAAAAAGCTTCTTTCTGAACACCACCACTATCGGTAATCACCATTTTGCAGTTTTTGAGCAGCATTATCATATCAAAATATCCTACCGGATCGATGATTTTGAACTCGGGAGCAAGTTTCAGATTTTCCAGAATATTGCGTGTGCGGGGATGCAGCGGCACAACTACAGGAACTGTCTGATTTATCCGGTTTAATCCGTTGATAATTCCCCGGAGATTTTCAGGCAAATCGGTATTCTCCTGCCGATGAATGGTGGCCAATACAAATTCGGCAAGATTGATTTTACCCAAAACGGTTGATTTTTGTTCGGCTTTACCGGCATAATACAGCGATGCATCCTGCATCACATCACCATTCTTTACTATTTTGATATCAAAATTATCAAAACCTTCCCGTTTCAGATTTCCGATAGCCGTATCCGTAGGACAAAGCAGCAGACTGGAAATGCGATCGGTGAGAATACGGTTGATTTCCTCGGGCATCAGCATGTTAAACGAGCGCAATCCGGCTTCTACATGTACCACAGGAATATGAAGCTTGCTTGCAGCCAAAGCTCCGGCCAGCGTGGAATTGGTATCGCCGTAAACAAGCACTCCATCCGGTTTTTCGTTCATCAGAATTTCTTCTATTCCTTCCAGCATGCGTCCGGTCATGGCACCATGTCCTACTCCGTGTATATCAAGATTATATGCCGGTTTAGGAATTTCCATTTCTTCGAAAAAAACGTCCGACATGTTAGCATCGTAATGCTGACCCGTGTGAATGATTTTCTCAACCACACCCTGCAAACCAAACTGACGACTCAGCGTGGCAGCTTTGATAAATTGGGGGCGGGCACCTACTATGGTGATGATTTTTTTCATATTTTCATTCGTTGAATAGAATTAATGAGGGAGTTTTTTTACTACTACTTAATGATGTGTTGGTTTTTATGATTATCAGCAATTTGCAATTTTGAGGCTTTGCGGGATTTATTGAAAAATTATCTTTAAGGAAACGACCATAAACGATCAAAGCTGATTCAATACTTCCGACAATTGTTTTGTCAATTCTCTGCGTGAAAATTTCTCAATCGATTTGGTTGAAACAGATAGTTCACCATTTTTGTATTGAGAATAATACTCCAACACCACTTTACTGGTCTTTTCTTCGTCTTCAAAACCGACAATCACTCCGGCTTGAGTTTCTTCCAGCACATTTGCCACTTCGCCATCAGCGGGGCCCACCGCCAGGATTGGTCTTCCGGCAGCCAGATATTCAAAGAATTTCCCGGTCAGAATTCCTTTTGCATTTGCCGAATTATTAATCAGCAAAAGCAGTATTTGAGATGTTTGTTGTTTGGCAATGGCCTCATTATGTGAGAGATATTCTGTTTTTTCCAAATTGGAAGACAATCCGTTTTTATCAATTTCTTCCAAAACCGAAAAGTCGGTTTTGCCAATCAGTTGAATTTTCAAGTCAGAACGAAAGCTCTCATTTTGTGAACATATCTCACCCAACACCTTCCAGAGTGTTTTCGGATTTCGGGCAGCATTCAGTGTACCTATATGCGATAAAGTGAACCCTTTATCCGGCTTTTCTTTCTCGCCGGGCATATCTTCCCGGTCAAATCCATTGGTAATCAGTTTAATTCGTTTCGGACTCATTTCGGCATATTCTCGAACCATTTCACCGCCTACAACCAGTACACAATCGGCATTCAGAATCACTTGCTTCTCAAGTTTCCTGTGAATTTTATCGGCAAAAGAAGTAAGATACAGGTCATTGTAAAAGTCAATATTTGTCCATGGATCCCGGAAATCGGCCACCCATTTCAGAGCAGGAAGTTCTTTTTTCAAACCCAGTCCGATCATGTGCATGGAGTGAGGCGGTCCGGTAGTAATCACAGCATCA
>JAGPGR010000366.1 GCA_018055865.1 Paludibacteraceae bacterium
TATGCAGGACGGAAAAGCATTGCAGGCAGGCACTTCGCACTTCTTAGGTCAGAATTTTGCCAAAGCATTCGATGTTACTTTTGTAGACAAGAGTAATAAACTTGATTATGTATGGGCCACTTCGTGGGGCGTTTCTACACGTTTGATGGGCGCGCTTATCATGACCCACTCCGACGATAATGGTTTGGTGCTCCCTCCTAACCTCGCTCCTTTCCAGGTAGTGATTGTGCCAATTTACAAAAACGAAGAACAACTGGCCGCCATAAGCGAAAAGGTAAATCAACTCATCCCGGCTCTGAGAGCAATGGGTATTAGCGTAAAATTCGATAACAACGACAACAAGAAACCGGGTTGGAAATTTGCCGAATACGAACTCAAAGGCGTTCCTGTACGTCTGGCAATTGGTGCACGCGACCTCGAAAACGGAACTGTGGAAGTTGCCCGTCGCGATACCCTGACAAAGGAAACTGTACAGATGGAAGGCATTGAAAACTATATTGCCGAGTTACTCAAAGATATCCAGGCCACCATTTTCAAAAAAGCAGTTGATTTCCGCGCTTCCGTTACCCGTGAAGTAAATTCGTACGACGAATTTAAAGTTGAAATCGAAAAAGGAGGCTTCCTGATGTGTCATTGGGACGGAACGCCCGAAACCGAAGAAAAAATCAAGGAAGAAACAAAAGCTACCATCCGCTGTATCCCACTCGATGGCGATAAAACTCCGGGCCTATGTATGGTGACAGGTAAACCATCGGCACAACGCGTGGTTTTTGCCCGGGCTTACTAACAAGAGTCAATTCAAAGAAGAGCGTCGACTTCGTCGCTCATTTTGATGCTTTCATTCAAACAAAAAGAGATGCTTCAAAAAAAAGCATCTCTTTTTGTTTTACATACCCGCGGGAAAGAAAATAACTTCCACTAATCATTCTCTTTTCACTCCCATCAATGCCCTATTCATTTAACCGACATATTGGATTATATGAAGGATTTTTTCATCCAAAATACATTCAACCTTCCGACGGTAGTTTTTTACGTTCTTCCAAAATGCTTTCTCAGCTCTGAGAAAATCCGAATATACATAAAAAATGCTTTCTAAAATTAGAGCTATGTACATTCACGTATGAAAAATGCTTTCTCAGGTTGGAGCTAAGTGTTTTCATACATAGAAAGTACTTTCTCAGATTAGAGCTATGTGTTTCCATTCATAAAAAATGCTTTCTCAGGTTAGAGCTAAGTGTTTTCATGCATGAAAAATCATAAAAGTGTAAAATTCTGCATTTTTCATCCTTCACCTCATAGCTTTTATACCTTAGATCAATTATGAATCCTCAAACATTTTATCTTATTTGTATAAACACATAAACATTGAGTTGCTGTATGCTGTTAGTTAATTCAGTAAACTGTAATTCTTCAACTCCTTAGTTGCTACAAAAAAGATGAACACTGCTTTGTTTTGGTTTCGACGCGATTTGCGTTTCGATGATAATGCCGGATTGTTTCATGCCTTGAAAAGCGGACTGGCTGTTCTTCCGGTTTTTATTTTCGATACCGATATCCTGCACCAACTGGAGGATAAGCGTGACAAGCGGGTGGATTTAATTCATCAGCGCTTGACCGAATTGAATTCCGAACTGCAAAAGCACGGCTCGGCTTTGCTTGTGAAATACGGTAATCCCGTGGAGATACTGCCTGCGCTCTGCGAACAATTCAAGGTAAATCAACTGTTTTTGAACGAGGATTACGAGCCTGATGCTATAGCCCGCGACAATGAAATCAGGAGAATGGCTACCGCCAGAAACATTGCTTTCCACAGTTTTACCGATCAGGTTATTTTTGCTAAAAACCAGGTGTTCAAGTCGGATGCTACACCCTATACTGTCTTTACTCCTTATTCCAGAAGGTGGAAATCGCTGCTGAGCGAAACTACAATTCCTACCTACAATTCAGAAGCTTTGTTCGATAATTTTTATAAATACAATTCATTTACTATGCCTTCGCTTGCCGAAATTGGCTTCGAAGCAACGGGTGTAAGCTGGAAGGCGCCCTCCCTATCGGATGATGTTTTGAAAAACTATTCCGAAACGCGCAACTTTCCGGCGGTAGAAAACGGAACTTCACATCTTAGCGTTCATCTGCGTTTTGGCACCTTAAGCATTCGTAAAATGGTCCAAAAAGCCTTAACAACCAACGAACAATTCTTAAACGAACTGATTTGGCGGGAGTTTTTTATGATGATTTTATACAATTTTCCCAAAGTGGTTCGGCATTCATTTAAACCCCGCTATGATGAAATAAAGTGGCGAAACAACAAGGCGGAGTTTGAAAAATGGTGCGAAGGAAAAACAGGTTATCCGCTGGTGGACGCCGGCATGCGCGAACTAAATGCTACCGGACTTATGCACAACCGTGTACGAATGGTGGTTGCTTCGTTTCTGATCAAGCATTTATTGATCGACTGGCGCTGGGGCGAAGCATATTTTGCACAGAAACTACTGGACTACGACCTTGCAGCCAATAATGGCAACTGGCAGTGGACAGCTGGTAGCGGATGCGATGCTGCTCCCTACTTTAGGGTTTTCAATCCCATTGAGCAGTTGAAAAAATTCAATGCCCAACAGCAATACGTTCGTCGTTGGGTACCCGAAATCGACCTCCCGTCCTATCCTACCC
>JAGPGR010000367.1 GCA_018055865.1 Paludibacteraceae bacterium
GGCGTGACATGTCCAACGAATTGTCCCGTGCTTTATTCACAGCGCTTGAAAGCAGGGTGGTGCCTGTTCAGCGGGTACCGTTGGAGAAGCTCAATCTTCTGACCTCTAAAAATCATCAGGGAGTAATTGCCTTTATTTCGCCGGTGAGTTTTCTGCGACTGGAAGATATTATTCCTTATCTGTATGAACAGGGGCGTGAACCGTTTATTGTAGTATTGGATGGCATAACCGATGTGCGAAACTTTGGAGCCATAGCCCGTACCTGCGAATGTGCCGGTGTTGATGCCATTGTCATCCCGGCTAAAGGAAGTGCCGCTATAAATGCCGATGCCATCAAAACTTCAGCCGGAGCATTGCTCAATATTCCCGTTTGCCGGGAGGATAATCTGAATGTTGCTCTGCGTTTCCTTTCCGATTCGGGCCTGAAACTGATTGCCGCATCTGAAAAAGCCACAGAGGATTTCACTCAACTGTCTTACAAAGAACCAATTGCCATCGTGCTGGGATCGGAA
This sequence comes from Paludibacteraceae bacterium, assembly GCA_018055865.1. Lineage (GTDB taxonomy): Bacteria > Bacteroidota > Bacteroidia > Bacteroidales > Paludibacteraceae > UPXZ01. Next base: position 513 of record JAGPGR010000367.1, read on the forward strand.
GAGGACGGCATTGCACCGGAGCATCTCCGCATGTGCAACAAGCTGGTGAAAATACCTGTACTCGGTAAAATCCAATCACTCAACGTATCGGTGGCAGCAGGTGTGATGATGTACGAAGCTGTGAAGCAGCGTGATACTCCTAATTCCTAAAAGGAAATATTATTACCACTTTGATATTTTATGAAAGAACTTTTTAATTACGTATTATTATTCCCCCTTCAGGGGGTTAGGGGGCAGGCATGATAGTGCTCTACGAAGACAACCACATTATCGCTGTCAACAAAAGTTCATCTGAAATAGTACAGGGCGATAAAACCGGCGACAAACCGTTGTCGGAGATTATTAAATCATACATCAAGGAGAAATACAATAAGCCCGGTGAAGTTTTTCTGGGTGTAACACACCGGTTGGACAGGCCAGTGAGTGGGGTAGTGGTTTTTGCCCGAACGAGCAAGTCACTGACCCGCCTCAACGAGATGTTTCGCAATCAGGAAGTGGAAAAAACGTATTGGGCTATTGTACAAAACCGTCCGAAAGAACCGGAAGGACGCCTGGAGCATTTCCTCGTCCGGAATGAAAAACAGAACAAATCATTTGCTTACGACACCGAAAAACCAAACTCCAAAAAGGCTTTACTGACTTATAAATTAATAGCATCATCAGACCGATATCACCTGCTGGAAGTAAAACTTGAAACCGGCCGTCACCATCAGATTCGCTGTCAGCTGGCTGCCATGGGCTGCCCCATCCGTGGCGACCTGAAATACGGCGCTCCGCGCTCCAATTCCAACGGCGGAATCAGTCTTCACGCCCGCTCAGTGGCCTTTGTCCATCCTGTTTCGAAAGAATATATACACATCGTTGCACCCGTACCGGAAGACGAAAAGCTATGGCAGGCATTCGGAATTCTCTAAAATCATTATTTTTCCATTCGGATTTTTATTTGCCGGAAAAAGATGTAAGTTGTGCTTTCTTATTTCCTCCATGTAATGTAAAATTCAACATTACAAGCTATTAAGTTTGCATTTCGCATTCAACGTTACACATTTTTTTTTATTCCTGCTTAAAGAAAAATATAAAAGTCAAATCGGGTTCTGAAATAAGTACTATATTTGCAATTGCAATGACCGGAGCAGCTTACTGTCAAAGACTTATTAATTTCACTCTTATAAATAAATCCAAACAAAATGAGACTATCCAATCTGATTAACCGTATACTCTGCATTGCAGTAGTAGCAATCTCGATTGTTGCATGCACTAGCCCTGCAACAGAGGTCTATCAGGGCCCCGAAAAAGATAAATCGAAGTACGGGCCACAGCCTCAGGTATACGAATTGCCCGAAGTGTCGGGCTCCATTTACTACGCAGCACCCGACGGACAGGAGGAAGCTGACGGAAAAAGCCTTGAAAAACCTACTACAATTGATGCAGCCATCGAACGGGCTCAGACCGGTGATGCCATCATCATGCGGGGTGGTACCTATCGCACCGGCGATTTGCTTCTGAATCAGGGTATAATCATTCAACCGTACCGCGACGAGAAACCCATATTCAACGGAACGCGCGTGGCTGAAAACTGGAGCAAAGTGAACGACAAACTCTGGGTTACCGGTTGGGAAACACTTTTTCCGGGCAAGCCGGAAAGCTGGTGGAACCGCGAAAAGGAAGAGAAATTTACACCACTGCACCGGTTCAACAACGACGGTATTTTTATCGATGGTCAATACCTGCAATCGGTCGGTGTCCGGGATTCGGTGACATCTGATACTTATTTCGTTGATTACGATAAACGTGAAATTTACATCGGAACCGATCCGGCCGGTAAAAACATTGAGATTACTGCTTTCCGGCAGGCATTAAGGCGTATTACAGGCAATATTCACGGCCGGAAGAGCGACGACAAAGGTCCTGTACTCAAAGGACTCACATTCACCCAGTATCCCGATACCATGGTACATATCGAAGGGTATTATCCGCAGGGCATTTCCCCTGAAAAAGATAATGGAAAGGATGTGGTGGGAACCGTTTTCGACAACTGCACTTTCGCTAAATGTTTCCGAATTGCGGTATTTGCCATTGGCGACAGCATGGTGATGCGTCATTGCAAAATCGAAGACTCCAATACCGAAGGTTTGTATATCGTAGCTTCATCG
>JAGPGR010000368.1 GCA_018055865.1 Paludibacteraceae bacterium
GCCCAGGAATCGCTGTAATGAAAATTAATCATGATTCGCATTCCAAGGTCGCTGGCCCGGCGTGCTTTTACGAGCACATCGGCTGCATTGCACCAGTTGTTGGCCGGATTTACCCATACCCTGAGCCTGACAGCATTCATGCCATACGATTGAAGTAACGACATGCATTCGGTCTGAATACCGTCGGTGGAATAAAACTTTTTGCCCGCAGATTCCATTTCTGTAAGCCAGCTTACGTCGGCACCGGATGCAAATTGCTGTGCACTTACTTTTTGAATATTTACTACAATACTCAGAATCAGTATCAAAATCAGATTACTTATTTTTCGCATTGAAAAAAAAAGATTTATTGTTTGTCTAAAAAAACAACACACCGAAAAAAACCGGTGCGTTGAAGAATGAAAATTATTTAAGAAAAAACGACTCCGGTGATTATCTTTTCTTTCCAAAAAAAGCTCCCAAAATTGTTCTGGTGATGTTTCTGCCTAGTTGGGAAGTCATTTGTCTTCCTACTGTACGTCCTACATCCTTAAGCAATCCGCCGAAAACATCGTCTTTTGCTGCAGCTCGTTTCTGCCTTTCTGCTTCACGTTCAGCTTTTTCCTGCTCCCGGCGTTGAATTTCAAGTTGTTTTTGTTCTTCCAGTTGCTGTTTCTGCAAATCGTCGGCGTTCATTCGTTCCGAAATGATTTCGAAAGCAGAAATCCGGTCCACTTCTTTTTCGTAAATGCCATAAAGCAATGATGACTGAATAATTCGTGTCCGTTCTTCGGGTGTCACAGGTCCTATCTGACCCTCGGGCGGAAGTACAAATGCACGTTCTACCGGATTTGGTGCCCCTTTTTCATCCAGAAAAGAAACCAGCGCTTCGCCGGTGCCAAGTTCTGTGATAGCAGTTTCAGTATCAAATTTCGGGTTTGCACGGAATGTGTTAGCTGCCACTTTTACGGCTTTCTGATCGTTGGGTGTGTAGGCTCGCAGTGCATGCTGTATGCGGTTGCCAAGCTGACCTAAAATGTTATCGGGTATGTCGGCCGGATTTTGAGAAATAAAATACACGCCTACACCCTTGGAACGTATCAAACGAATGATTTGCTCCACTTTTTCGAGCAATACCTTCGGCATGTCGTTGAAAAGCATGTGTGCTTCGTCAAAGAAAAATACCAGTTTCGGTTTCTCCAGATCGCCTACTTCGGGCAGATTTTCAAACAAATCGGAAAGCAGCCAAAGCAGGAACGTGGTATAAATTCTGGGTGAATTCATCAGTTTATCGGCAGCCAGAATATTGATAATACCTTTTCCGCGGTTGTCGGTTTTGATCAAATCGCTGATATTCAATTCCGGTTCGCCAAAAAACATCTCTCCACCTTCAGCTTCCAGCCGGGCCAGGTTGCGCTGAATAGATCCAACACTTTGTGTGGATATGTTTCCGTATGTAGTGGTGAATTGTGCTCTGTTGTCGCCCACATATTGCAACATTTTTTGCAGGTCTTTCAGGTCGATAAGCAATAAATCATTTTCGTCGGCTATTTTGAAAATCAACGAAAGGACTGCTCCCTGTGTTTCGTTGAGCATAAGCAAACGCTCCAGCAACAGCGGGCCGAGTTCCGAAACCGTGGTTCTGACCGGATGTCCCTGCTCACCAAATACATCCCAGAATTGCACCGGGCAGGATTTGTATTCAAAGCCTTTTTCTGCCAGCTTGAATTGTGCCACGCGTTTGGTTACACTTTCTTTGTTTCCGCCCACTTTTGCCACTCCTGAGAGGTCGCCTTTCATATCGGCAGCAAAAACCGGTACGCCCATATTACTGAATGTCTCGGCAAGTACTTGTAAACTAATGGTTTTTCCCGTTCCGGTAGCTCCGGTAATCAATCCATGACGATTAGCCATTTTTGGGATAAAACAGATTTCTTTGTCATCGTTGATTGCTATAAACGAGCGGTGTTGGTTGTCAAACATAATGCTGTATTATTAAAAAAGTGAATATTTTCGAGTTGTATGTGCAAATTTACAGTTTTTCTCCAATTATACAATGATTGGAAAAAAAAGATTAATTTTGCCTGTATGAAAAGATTGAATAAAGATTTTTATCTCCAGGAATCGGTTGAACTGGCTAAGCAATTGTTGGGAAAAACACTTGTCAGAAAGCTGGATGATGGTAGCATGAAAAAATATAAAATCACAGCAACCGAAGCCTATTACGGCGGCGAAGATAAAGCCTGCCATGCGAGCAAAGGACGTACATCGCGCACCGAGGTGATGTTTCAGCAGGGTGGGAAAGTGTATGTGTATATGATATACGGCTTGTACTGGATGTTCAATGTGGTCGCAGGTGAAGAAAATGCTCCGCAAGCGGTTTTGATTTGTGGTATTGGCGATATCAAAGGTTCGGGCAGGGTAGGACGCGAATTGCAAATCGACAAATCCTTTTACGGCGAAGATTTGCTTGTCTCAGAGCGAATCTGGATTGAAAACGGGGATGAAAAGCCAAATTTCATTGAAAAAAAGAGAGTAGGAGTGGATTACGCCGGAGAATGGAAAGACAAATTGTGGAGATTTGAATTAATAGAACACAGATGACATAGGTTTAACGGATTGACTCGGTTTTTTTATAACTCAACCAATCAACCATTTAACCAATTAACTACTCAAC
>JAGPGR010000369.1 GCA_018055865.1 Paludibacteraceae bacterium
TCCGGAAAAACTATTTACAGAGCATAACTTTATGAGTAGAGATAAAACCGAAGCTGTCTAATACGGGCAGCTTTTTTTTATGAATTCATTAACAAGATATCAGATGAATTTATTTGGTTCGAAAGAGATTAATGACATCTTTTCTGTTCAGAACTGAATGAACCTAATGCAATATCAGCATGGTTCAATAAAACTTCGATACATGTCTACCAGCGATTCGTCAGTTTCAGGTATGTTGATTCGGCAAATTTCTTTGATTTTGAGCGTTTTTCTGGCAAATGGTATTAATTCTTCATCCAGATCAAAGCGAGTTTCCAGATTCTCGTTTACAAAACTCAGCGGTACAATTATAATTTCATTCGTATTGTTTGTACTTAATTTTTTCAGGACTTCCGATGTGGAGGGCTCTGTCCACTTTACAGGGCCTATTTTCGATTGATAACTGACCGAGTAAAGAAGATTTAGTTCGTCTGCAATGAGCTGCGCCGATTTCTGAACTTTCAGCGAATAGGTGTCGCCCTTTTTTACCATGGATTGTGGAATGGCGTGTGCACTGAAAAGTAAAAATGGATATTTATAACCGGTTTCTGTTATTTTCCGGCTAATAAGATTTGTCCAAAACTGCACAAAATACGGATCATCGTGGTAATCCTCGACAAATCGGAAGCGTAGTCCGGTGTTGTTTTCCTGTATTCTTTTCAGAACGGCTGCAATACTTCCCGTAGTGGAAAAGCCTGACTGCGGATACATGGAAATTACAATAAAATCGACGAAGCCATCCAATGCCAGTTCGGAGATTTCATTTTCGATAAACGGATCGGAGTATGAGAAAGCATATCGGACTTCATACTGATTGCTCAGGATTTTCTGCAACTCTACTGCCGTTTTATTCATTGAACTTAACAATGGCGACCCTCCAATAGTGAGGTATTTTTTCCAGGAAGATTTATAGCGTATCCGGCTCACCATGGCTGCAAGCATGTAACGTACCGATTCCGGTGCCTGGACGATAGCTTCATCACGAAACAATCGTCTTAGAAAAATTTTCATTCCCTGTTCCGATACAGGAGCACCCATATTGACCAGTAGAACTGCAGTTTTCGGTGTTTTATTTTCGGGATTTTCACTCATCCTTCTTCTTATTTCTGGCAAGAGAAACTTTTAACTCAAGTTACATTTTACGATTTACGACTCTTTTCACATCTCATAATCCACACAAATGCGATCGGTTTTTACTTTACCGATATAGGCGCCCACTTTTTTGTGTTCGGAATGATCCTGATAGATATTCAGATCGTCTATACAGTCGAATTCACTGTAAAGCACAATATCAAAATTAGAAGCGGGTGTAGCCGGATGATTAATCCCCACTTCTATTTTTTTTACCTGCGGGATAAGATTGACCAGATTTTCCAATCCTTCTTTGATTATCTGAGCATTTTCTGCCTTCGATTTTCCTTCGGCTTCGTCAGCCAACCGGAAACATACAATGTGTTTGATCATAATACATTCTTTTTTTTCTTTTTTAATATCTCAGTATTTCTTTCTTCCTCCATTTTCTTGGGATAATCCACCGTGTAGTGCAGTCCGCGACTTTCCTTGCGGGCAATGGCGTGTTTGATAATGAGGTACGACACACTGATCACGTTGCGCAGTTCGCATAATTCGCGCGATACAACTGAGCGGTTAAACAGACTTTCCGTTTCACGAAACAGTATTTCGAGTCGGCTCATGGCGCGCTGCAAACGCAGGTTGGATCGAACGATGCCCACATAGGTGCTCATAATCTGCTCTACTTCGCGGAAACTTTGGGTTATAAGTACCATTTCTTCGGTAAGCGATGTGCCTTCATCATCCCAGGCGGGGAGCAATTCATTTATGGTAAGTTTTTCCAGTCTGGGTGCGGCATGTTTTACCGCCACGTCAGCATAAACAATTGCTTCAATCAGGGAATTGGAAGCCAGTCGGTTAGCTCCGTGCAGTCCGGTGGCCGAACATTCGCCAATGGCATAAAGCCGGTTGATGGACGACTGACCGTTGAGATCCACGGCTATTCCGCCGCACATATAGTGCTGCGTAGGGCAAATGGGAATGTAATCTTTGGTAATATCAATGCCGTATTCCAGGCATTTCTGATAAATCATGGGGAAATGTTCTTTTGTTTCCTCCGGTTTTTTGTGCGTTACATCCAGGTATTCGTAGCTGTCGCCGTGAATTTTCATTTCGTTGTCAATGGCCCTTGCCACAATATCGCGCGGAGCCAGGGAACCGCGGCTATCGTATTTCTGCATAAATTCCTGTCCGTCGCGACCCCGAAGTACTGCACCATAACCACGAATAGCTTCAGTAATCAGAAATACCGGCTTATCACCCGGATGATACAGCGCGGTGGGATGAAACTGGACAAATTCCATATCTTTTATAGCTCCCCGTGCACGGTGAACCATGGCTACTCCGTCACCGGTAGCAATAGCCGGATTGGTTGAAGCCTGATACACACTGCCTATACCACCCGTAGCCAGGACAGTTACTTTAGACAGGAAGGTATGAATATGGTTGCTCTTCTGATTGAGTGCATACACTCCATAACATTCGATGTTGGGCGTGTGCTGCGTAACAATTTCGCCCAGATGATGTTGTGTGAGAATTTCG
>JAGPGR010000370.1 GCA_018055865.1 Paludibacteraceae bacterium
GGTTGTCCTTTGAGGTGTTAATATCAAAAGCCAGATCGACCTGATATTTCAGAACTTCAGGAATTATCCAGTACTGCAAATTGAATTTAGGCATAATGCGCTCACTTTTCACTTTCCAGTAACCACTATTAGCCATTGCCACCGGATTATAAATACCCGAATTTGAGGTTGACGACCAATATCCCTGTGGAGTAGTGACCGGAGAGAAATAGTTTGGAGTCATTACACCAAGCGTATTATACTCATAAATAGCCATATTCGGCATTTTGGTATACGCTGAATTCATCAGATTTGTAGTATAGTTCTTATCCTGATTTCCCTGTGTATATGAGAGGCTTACCTGAAATTTCAGATAATCAGATACATTATAATCGTAATTCAACGAGGCAGTTACGCGGGAATACGATTGTCCAATCACTGTTCCATCCTGATCGTAGAAGCCTATTGAAGTGCGGTACATGGCTTTTTCGCCACCACCCGAAAGCGAAATATTATGATCCTGGGTAAATCCGTTACGGGTAAGCGCTCCGTACCAATCGGTATTTTGTCCGTAATTATAGTAATAATACGGATTGTTGGGGTCGTAGCTGAATTGCGGATAAGCAGCTGTGCTCAGCGGATTGCCGGCATTGGCAGCTGCTTCGAGAATCAGCGTGGTGTATTGGTCACCATTTAATGTTTTGATAGGATCGGCAGGTGTATTGAGCGAACCTTTAAATGTATAACTTACACGTGGTTTGCTTATTGTTCCGCGTTTTGTTTTGATCAGCAACACACCGTTGGCTCCTTTATTTCCATACATGGCTGTAGCAGCCGCATCTTTCAGTACCGAAATTTCTTCGATGTCGGCAGGTGAAATATTCAGCAATTGCGCATAGTTTTCTTCATCGGCAGTGGCAAAGTCAAAATCGGAGCCTATGTTGGTTTCAAAAGGAATACCATCCACTACAATCAACGGATCGGAACCACTGTTGATAGAAGTTGTACCACGGATACGAATAGACATACCCGAACCGGGTTCGCCACTGTTTGCCACAATATCCACACCCGACATACGTCCCTGCAATGCTTCATCGATAGAAGCAGCCTGCAAACCTTCGAGTTCTTTGGTTTCAATTTTACTCATGGCAAAAGTAAGGTCGCGCTCAGCAATATTGATATTACCGGTGCTAACCTGGCGGCGTGCAGTCACATTCACCTCTTTGATGGTTTGTGTGGCATCTTCCATTATAATATTTACATTTCCACCATTGCCTGCTGTACGTGTGATGGTTTTGTAACCTACATACGAATATACAATGCGGTTAGTAGCCGTTCCGCTTATGCGCAAGGTGTAATTTCCATCGAAATCGGTAATCGTACCGTTCAGAATACGATTGCTGGCATCGTACTCGGCAACCGAAACCCCGATTATGGGCAACTTATCCGATTTGGCAGTGACCTGTCCGTGAATGATTTTAGCCTGTGCAGCCGCAGTAAAAGTAATAAGTAACGACGCTATGACCAATAAAAATATCCTGTTATTCTGTTTCATCTTCATGTACTTGATTCAAAATTCGTTACTCGGTTACTTTTTCGTAAACCATATAATCATTAATTTCGTGCATCACACTCTTGGCTCCGAAATAATTGCTTCTTTTTATTCCTCGGGTTACACTTGCTGTTTTGTAAACTTCCGAGAATTTCTTACCAGTACTTATCGATTTTGTGGATACTACTAATTTACCATCCATATCTTTACTTATCGATAAGTAGGTATCGTCCACCACATCTTTTAAAAGTGTTGGCCATGTTTCTTCGGTAATTACTTCTCTGTTAGGCATTATGTAATTCAATCCATCGTCAACAAATACTTTTCCCTTTACAATATGATGTAAAACAAATTTTGTCGCTTTGAGTCGTGCAGGCACATCGCCGGTTGATACAGAGGTGTATGCAGGCAAATATCCATCCGCTACAGCTTTGTTCATTGCTGCATTTGTAGGCATTAATAAGGTCAGTGTCATATCGGCCGAAATTCCGGCAAGTTCATTGCTTTCATCGCCCTTCAGACACTGTACCAGATAGTTTTTGAAAATGGCTACATTGGGATTTTGCGTAGCTGCAGTCATCTTCAGAATATAAGTAATCAAATCCTGTGTCTTATATTTTTCAACTTCGGTAGGTGCTGTATTTCTGCGCGAATACTGAAGCATTTTATCAATTTTCAGAACCTGTCCGTTAGTGAACGTTTTGTAAGGAGTTACTGTCACCCAGTCGTTTTCATCAAAATTACCAAGCATTTGTACTTTTCCATCTTTATAGCGAATCATATCGCCATATTCGTTCACAGCATAACCATGTCCGCCATAAGCAGTAGCAAAAGCCGGATCGACCACAAAATCGGTTATTGCGCAGTTTACTTCATTGTTTTTCAGACGTTTGAAAATGTGCGAACGAACAAGGCGTTGCATGCGGGTGGTTACGTCGAAGTTACCCAGCGAGCTACCTGCCTGCGAATGTGCAAATCCGTATTTGTTCGAGCCACCAAGCCATTGCCAGCTGAATCCGTCGGCAGCCAGAAGTTCGTCCGAAGGTAAAAGTACAGTGTAGTTTTCCTGAGTGTAACCATTGAGTTCGCACTTCAGAAGTTCATCTTTCAGTG
>JAGPGR010000371.1 GCA_018055865.1 Paludibacteraceae bacterium
GTGCAGCCCATGCCATTCATTTGCTGGATGTTTAATTTCTCAATCAAAGGTAACATCCACATTCCTTCGTCGGCTTTTAACCCTGAAATCAAAAAAATTGAAAGCAACAGTACACTTAGCTTCTTCATTATCTCATTTATTATGTTATTATTCAATTACTTACACAAATCATATCTGTATTTTCATACAAAAATAATAAAAATATTCTTATTGTCAATCGTCATATCTTAAAAGCTCGTATTATAATGCCAATAAACATCTATATTTCATTTTTCTGACTGCATGTCCTTTCCTGAAAAATCAAATAAAAACTGAGTTGGCATTAATTTTGCTAGAGAGGAAACAAAAGGTTTAAGTTTATAAATAATTTGCATTTTAGTTTTTTAAGGAGAAGAAAGAAAAAGTCGGCAATAAACCGACTTTTTCTGTTTACTAAACGTCATTCTAAACATACTAACAACAAGTAAAAGAGGGCATTTCGACAAGGAGAGAATACTTTTATGTATTTTTACTGATACTATAATGAAAAAATACTTAACTTTGTGTCTGATTTGAAATTTAAAACTAAAAAAACATGAGAGTAATTATTCAGCCTGATTATCAGAATGTATCACTGTGGGCAGCTTACTACATAGCAGCCAAAATCAACAAAGCGCAGCCTTCGGCTGAAAAGCCCTATATTTTAGGTTTGCCTACAGGATCTTCTCCATTAGGTGTTTACCGTCATCTTATCGAATTGAATAAAAAAGGGCTGGTTTCCTTCAAGCATGTAATCACTTTTAACATGGATGAATATGTAGGATTGCCCGAAAACCACAGCGAAAGTTATTATTCATTTATGTGGAATAATTTTTTCAGCCATATTGACATTTTACCCGAAAACACAAATCTCCTCAACGGAAATGCTTCGGACCTCAATGCAGAATGTGAAGCCTACGAAGCAAAAATGAAAGCGGTAGGTGGGATTGATCTGTTTCTGGGAGGCATTGGCCCCGATGGTCATATTGCTTTTAACGAGCCGGCATCGTCGCTTAGCTCGCGCACACGTCAAAAAACACTCACAACCGACACTATCATTGCAAATTCACGTTTCTTCGACAACGATGTGAATAAAGTTCCGAAAACAGCACTCACAGTAGGCGTAGGCACCGTATTGGATGCAAAAGAAGTACTGATTATTGTAAACGGACACAACAAATCACGTGCATTGCGACATGCTATCGAAGAACCTATTAACCATATGTGGACAATCAGCGCATTGCAAATGCACCCAAAAGGAATAGTAGTTTGCGATTACGATGCTTGTGCCGAACTTAAAGTTGGAACCTACAAGTACTTTTTGGACATCGAAAAGGACATGCTTGATCCAAAATCATTGCTATAAATCAGCAAAATACTCAATGCAAAAGCGGCTGTTCCAAATAAATTTGGAACAGCCGCTTTTGCGTTTTATCGGAATCAATAGAGCTACAAATACTTGCACCAGGACCACAGCCGGCGAATTTTCAGATAATCGGGATTAAAATCATTGTCAAATGCCTCTCTTTCGAAAGAAATATTTCTGTAAGCTTTGTAACGGTCGTTATATTTTAAATAGCCTATCAGGAATTCGATAAAATAAATAAGATAGAACAACATAACAAACATCTCCAACTCCTGACGGAGATGAATTTTTTCGTGTTGAACAATTTGATTATTTTGTTTTATTTCAGTTGAAGCCAGAAAAATGAAGGGAAAGAGTGTGATTCCGCTGATCTTGAATTTTCGAATAAAAGGAAAAATAATTAGCATAATTCAGCAGATTGTAAACTTGTTATTTTTTATTATCAAAAAGTTATTAAAAAAACAATGGGTAACTTCACAGCCACCCATTGCACATTTTAACCTAAACCTTAACTATGAAAAATTTATCTGTTTGTTTACTCTGCAAAGATTGAAAGAATATTTCATTCCGCCAAACATTATTTCAATTTTATTTCAAAAAAAATGTTAAATACTTCATTTTTTTATTTTTTAATCAAGAATAAGATTTCAAAGCATAAATATTCTGCATTTACAAGCCAGAAAACATACTTTTTCAGACAATATTTTAATTTTTTTACTCTGAATTCGAGACATCAGGCCATTTTATAAACTCCCTGTTTAACCCATTCAGCCCATTCGGCTTGCGATTTTGTTTTATCAAAAGTTTGCCACGGTATCGGCTTTCCTATTTTCAGAGTAAAATGCTTTCCCCGCTGCTTGAACATTTCATCGGGCAGGTACATCATTTCAATATTGAATTTAATTTTCAGAAACTTTCGGACATTGGCAAGCGCATAGAAAAAATTCGAGTTACGTCCTTCAAAATATACAGGCACTACATCGCGTTTGTATTGCACAGCCTTGGTAATAAAGTTCTTTTTCCACTCAAGATCCACAATTTTTCCTTTCACTTTTCTGGAGCACATACCCGCCGGAAATGTAACCAAATGATTTTCGGACTCGTACAATTGCTGCATCAATTCAGCATGACCTTTGGCCTGCGTTCCGAACTTATTCACCGGAACAAACATCTCCTTCATCGGTTTGAGAAACATCAACAAGTCATTCGAGAAAAATCGTACTTTACCATCATATTCTTTACCAATAATATATCCCGCC
>JAGPGR010000372.1 GCA_018055865.1 Paludibacteraceae bacterium
AAGACCCCAAGTTTTCTACCGGTGTTTCGGGCACCAAAACCCGCGAGTGGATCGTGATTTCAAGCGGTAGTTCCACCACTTCCGAGGACCGGCTTTTATCGGCCGATAATCCTTCAGAAGCTTTCGCCGTGTTCATGCCGCGCGTGCAGGATGTGGAATACGATGTGTATCCGCACAAAGATTTTTTCTTCATTCGCTACAAAGACAAAGAAAATCTGAACGGAAAAATTTATCAGGTTGCCAAATCCGACTACGCCAATCGGGCTGCATGGAAAGAAATGGTAGCTCATAATAAGGATGTACGAATAGAGAATTTGAACGTTCAGAAAGAGTACATTGTGATTGAAACCCGCAAAAATGGTTTGACTGAAATGGAAATTCGTAGCCTGGTTACAGGAAAAAGCCGCTTTGTGTCTTTTCCCGAACCGGTTTACAATGCCTATTCGAGTGGAAATCCGGAATACGATGCCGCCACGTTTCGTTATTCATACACTTCGCTCAACCGGCCCACAACCCTCTACGAATATGATTGCACAAACGGACACACTTCGTTGCTTAAACAGCAGGAAATCCCTTCGGGCTTCAAACCGGATGATTATGAGGTGGAAAGACTTTGGGCCACTGCGGCCGATGGAGTGAAAGTGCCGATGTCCGTTGTTTACAAAAAAGGATTGAAGAAAAACGGTACTAATCCGGCATTGCTCTATGCTTACGGAAGCTACGGTATGAGTATGGATGTTTTTTTCAGTTCAGCCTATTATAGTCTGATTGACCGGGGTTTTGTGTTCGGAATAGCTCACATACGCGGCGGCAGCGATATGGGCGAGCAGTGGTACGAAGACGGAAAATTGCTGAAAAAGAAAAACACCTTTACCGATTTCATTGCATGTTCGGAGAAGCTGATTACCGATAAATATACCGCTGCCAATAAACTGGCTGCCATGGGCGGAAGCGCCGGAGGTCTGCTTATGGGAGCCGTTGCCAATATGCGTCCCGATTTGTACCAAAGCATTATTGCTCAGGTTCCCTTTGTAGACGTGGTGAGCACCATGCTCGACGATACGCTGCCGCTTACTACCGGCGAATACGAAGAATGGGGAAACCCGAACGAAGAAGAATACTTCAGGTATATGCTTTCTTATTCTCCTTACGATAATATTAAAGCTCAAAACTATCCGAATATGCTCATTACAGGCGGAATAAACGACTCGCAGGTGCTGTTTCACGAACCGGCCAAACTGGCTGCCAAACTGCGTGCAATGAAAACCGACGATAATATTCTGTTGTTGAAAATAAATATGGACAGCGGCCACGGTGGCGCTACCGGAAGGTACGACGGAATCAAAGAAACGGCTTTTGACCTGGCATTTATTTTGAACAGGGTGGGGATTGGAAAATAAACTCCAAAAAAAATGAAAAAAGGGCAACGATTCATTCGTTGCCCTTTTTGATTTTTAATACATTCTCTGTCAGGATATTTTATTTGTCACAATTTCAAGAATTTCTTTTTCCAACTGTTTTGCTTTTCTTTCCAGTTCTTCGGTTTTTTCAAGCATTTCTGCCACAAATTTTTTATCCTCCAACCCTGACGCATTGATTTTCACATTCAGACCCGCCCCCAAAACGGCCGAGCGAAGTGCCAATCCGCCCACTCCGGCATCGGTAACGGAATTTGGATTACCGGTTTCAGCCATTGCTTTTACCATTTTCATGGCTCCATAAGCCGTTTGCATCACCTGAAACGGTATTTCCATCGCTTGTTTTGTGGCTGCCTGAATAGCTTCGGATCGCAATGCTTTTTCTTCTTCCGTGTTTTTGGGTAGTCCGAAAGCTGTCATTATTGCGTTAAATGCCTGCGTATCTTCATCTGTCAATGTCAATAACCTTTCAGAATAGTGTTTTCCCTTTTCAGCCCAATCGGAAAATTCTTCCCAACGGTCGTCCCAACCTTTTTTATGTGCCGACAGATTGGCTACCATCGTTCCGAGTGCAGCGCCAAAAGCACCCATGCAAGCTGAAACCGATCCGCCGCCCGGAGCAGGACTTTCGGATGATGTTTCGTTGGCAAATTCCGTAATGGTCATTTCCACCAGTTTCTTCTCAGAATGGTCTTCCATTTGATATTCGATGATTTTCTTTTTCGGATCAAAAGGAGTAAGGTCATCCAGACCGAGTGATTTTACAGCGATTTTAATAATCTCTTCGTCTGAAATTCCGGTAGAGCGATGTTGTTTTTTCAGAAAATACCGGCCTGTATCGAGCATGATTTGCAGTGGTATCATACCTACCAATTCCGAACCGGTTACCCGAATTCCCCGCACAGCCGCCCGTTCGCATGCCAGCTCAAAAACCTGATAAAGCGGTACTGCTGTGGTATCGGTGATGTTGAACGAAAGTTGAGCAATGCCGTATTCTTCTATATACCAGCCAATTCCTTTCACTCCTTTCAGTAAGCCGGGGGTGTAAACCGTATTACCGTCGACATCTTTTACTATCTTTCCAGTCAACAGATTTCCCTCCCTCTTAACTCTGCCTTTCTCACGGATATCGAAAGCGATGCTATTTGCCCAGCGGGTGGATGTGGTGTTTAGGTTGACATTGTAAGCGATAAGCAAATTTCGTGCACTGACAGCTA
>JAGPGR010000062.1 GCA_018055865.1 Paludibacteraceae bacterium
TTTTATTACTATGGTTGATTTCTTGAACATCCTGTTTATTTTACAATTCCCGGCAAATTTAAGCATAAGTTACAAATAATGGAAAAAAGAGATGTAAGTAAGAAGAATAAATGTCCGGATTGAACTACTTTTACATCCGGAATCAATGCATTCTGTAAAAAAATGCTTATTTTTGCTACTTATTTTCAAGAAAATATGGCTTTAGAAATTAGACTACATATTGCCGGGATGATTTACAACCAATCGTTGGGAGGCACTTATTCGCTGGTATTAAGTGAAGATGAAGGCTTAAAAAGAAGGTTTTCGGTTCTTATCGGCGAGTCGGAAGCACAATCCATTGCCCTGAAGCTGAACAATGCCAAATCGCCCCGACCGCTTTCGCACGACCTGATGAACTCCATTATTCGCGAATTGAACGCCAAACTGGTGAAAGTAGTAATCTACGAATTGGTCAACGACATTTTTTATTCGGAGCTTTACCTGATGCACGATAATAAACCCATCATAATTGATGCACGAACTTCGGATGCAGTAGCGCTGGCTGTGAGAAGCAATGCACCCATTTACATCCATTCTGACATTCTGGATATTGTAGGTACTGCTTTCAATGAAGAAAAAGAGGACGAGGTGAAATCTCCCGAAGAACAGATAATAAGACCGGAAAACCTGAACAAAACTAATTTGCAAAATTTTGGCTTAGCAAAACTCAAAGAGCTGCTGGAAGTGGCTATTGAAGAAGAAAAGTATGAAGTGGCAGCCATGATACGGGATGAAATAGACAAGCGAAAATAGATTATTAGTGGAAAGTGGGAAGCCGGAAGATTGAGGAATTATGTTTGTTGCATTCACTTTCATAAAATAGAAAATTACAAATAACAATCAAATAAATTTACTTAAAAACACTGACATGAAAATACGATTGATTATCATGAATTTTCTCCAGTTCTTCGTGTGGGGAGCCTGGATGATGACCCTTGGGCATTATGGATTTGTTGAAAAACAATGGAACGGAGCTGAGTTTGGCTTAGTATTCTCTACCATGGGTTTTGCATCGCTGGTAATGCCTACCCTGTTTGGAATTATAGCCGACAAATGGAAGGCCAATTATGTTTACGCCATTCTACACTTGCTGTTTGGCGTTACCATGTGTTTCCTTCCGCTTATTGACGCTCCCATACCGTTTTTCTGGTTGTTGCTGGTAGCCATGTGTTTTTACATGCCCACTATCGGATTGAACAATTCCGTTGGATTCAGCATATTGAAAAATGAAGGAAAGGACCCAACCACCTATTTTCCTCCCATTCGGGTATGGGGAACTATCGGTTTTATAGCCGCCATGTGGATAACCAATATTTTCACCAAAGAGTGGGGTTTCGGACAAAGCATAAAAGTTTCGTTCATCATTTCGGCTATCTTTGCGTTCGTTTTGTCGCTGTTTTCTTTTATTTTTCTTCCAGTTATAAACACGAAAAAAGAAAATCCCGGCCAAAGCAAGAAAACATTTGCCCAAAAATTGGGATTGGAAGCATTCGTTCTGTTTAAACAGAAAAAAATGGCTCTTTTCTTTATTTTCAGTTTGATGCTCGGAGCAGCTCTGCAGCTTACCAACGCTTACGGTGATAGTTTTCTGCAAGATGACACCGTATTCCCCAAGGGACAACTGATTAATAATTTTTCGACCATTATTCTTTCCGTTTCACAGATTTCTGAAACACTCTTCATTCTTGCCATTCCTTTCTTTATGAAACGATTCGGCATTAAGAATGTAATGCTTTTCAGTATGATAGCCTGGGTACTGCGTTTCGGTCTGTTTGGTATAGCTCAAAATTCGATTCCCGGATTTATTTTCATTATCGGATCGTGCATCATTTACGGCATGGCATTCGATTTCTTCAACATATCAGGAGCTTTGTTTGTTGAGAAAAATACCGATTCAAAAATTCAATCATCGGCACAGGGACTTTTCATGCTTATGACTAACGGAGTTGGAGCTGTAATCGGGAATATAGTGGCAGGAGTGGTTATAGCCAGATGGTTTGAATCAAAACAAGTGATAGATGGAGTGGAAATGCTGGTAAAAGACTGGCCGGGCATCTGGTTTACTTTTGCTGCTTATGCAATGGTTGTGGCCATCCTTTTTGTCATTTTATTCAAATACAAACACGTAAGAGAGGATGTGGCCGATTTCAGGCACTGATATTTGTTTTCAACAATGAAAAAAAGCATTATCCAGGGGCTGGTTTAATGCTTTTTTTCTTTTTTCAAAACGGCACCTGATTGTCCGTTGAGTATGTTTGATCCGGATAATCGGGCAAGGGTGCCGACTGCAAAATACCAGGTGTATGTTCGCCTTCAAAATCATTATTCATTTTCGAGGAGATGACAGCGAAGTCTCTTTCTCCAAACGGATTATCATCAGTCAGATTAAGGAATTTGGCATAAGTCTTTTTGAATTTGAGCCTTACATCGCCTACTGCACCATTTCTGTGTTTTGAAATGATAATTTCGGCAATGCCTTCGTAAGAATTTCCCTGAGCATCAGCCGGAATGCCATAATACTCAGGCCGATGAATGAAACAAACCATATCGGCATCCTGCTCAATAGCACCCGATTCGCGTAAGTCCGACAGTTGCGGTCGCTTGCCATCTATTCCGGTACGTCCTTCCACACCACGATTCAGCTGCGATAATGCAATAATGGGCAGGTCGAGTTCTTTAGCCAGTCCTTTGAGCGAACGTGAAATCATACTCACCTCCTGCTCGCGGCTTCCAAACGAAAGTCCGCTGGCATTCATCAACTGCAGATAATCAATGATAATGCATTGAATATTATGTTCTTTGACCAGGCGTCGCGCTTTGCTTCGCAACTCAAAAACAGATAAACTCGGTGTATCGTCCACAAAAATTGGAGCACCGTACAGGTTGTTTACATCCTTATCGAATCGTTCCCATTCGGCAGCCGTAAGCTGTCCGTTTTTGATTTTTTCGCCTTCCAGGTTACATACATTCATCAGCAAACGGTTGACCAGCTGCACGTTCGACATTTCCAATGAGAAGATAGCTATCGGCGTATTATGATCTACAGCAATGTTTTTGGCCATCGAAAGCACAAAAGCCGTTTTGCCCATGGCCGGACGTGCCGCAATGATAATCAGGTCTGATCGTTGCCAGCCGGAAGTTATCTTATCCAGTTCATCAAATCCGGATGGAAGTCCGCTTGCTCCCTGTTTTTTGGCAGCATCTTTCATTCGTTCGCGTGCCTCTTCTATCACCGGATTAATCTGAACAACGTCCTTTTTCAGATTCTGCTGCGTGATCTCAAAAAGTTTGGCCTCCGCTTCCTGCATCAGATCGTCCACATCCATTTTCTCGTCAAACGCTTTTGTCTGAATGTCACTGGATAAGCGTATTAACTCTCTGGCCAGGTATTTCTGAACAATAATCTGCGAGTGATAAATAAGGTGAGCAGCCGATGAAACCCGCGAAGTAAGCAAAGTAATGTAGTAGGGTCCTCCTACATCATCCAGCGTTCCCTTTTTGCGCAACATTTCGGTCACGGTATGCATATCAATCGGACTTTGCTGCAAAGCCAACTCAATAATGGCTTCGAATATCTTCTGATGAATGGATTTATAAAAATATTCAGCTTTCAGAATATCCGAAATCATCGTGTATGCATCCTTTTCAAGCATGATGGCTCCCAACACATCTTCTTCAAGTTCGGGCGCCTGAGGTGGTAATTTACCGTATTCATTGGCCGGAATCGGAGTCGGCGTTTCTCTCTTTTTGTAATTGCGATTTTCTGCCATTTTTATCTATCAATTTTGGGTTTCAAAGTTACAAAAAGAATAAAGGTTGTACAGTGAAAAAAAATAAATCTTTCAACAAATAATCAACAACTATTCTCCTTCTTTGAAATACAAAAAAAATACGGTAATTTTGACCAATAAAAAAATGAAACTAAAAGCCTCGCATTGTGAGATTTTTCTAATTATCAACCAATCAATCAATTAATTAATCAATGACAACCTATCCTAACGCAAAAATTAACCTGGGTCTGAATATAGTGGAACGACGTCAGGATGGATATCACAACATCGAAACCATATTTTATCCAATCGGTATTCAGGATATATTGAACGTGGAGCCTTCTGAAACCTGCAGCGATTATAGTTTTTCCTCTTCAGGCATAGAAGTGGGCGGGGATCCTGAAAATAACCTGATAATAAAAGCGTACCGGTTGCTCCGTTCGCAGTATCAGTTTGCTCCTACTGACATCACACTGCACAAGCAAATCCCATTCGGAGCAGGGCTGGGAGGCGGTTCTTCCGATGGAGCTTTCATGCTCAAAACGCTGAATGAACTTTACGGACTGAAAATAACCACCAAAAAACTGGAAAAACTTGCCGCCAAACTCGGAGCCGACTGCCCGTTTTTTATCCAAAACAAACCGGTATACGCTACCGGAATCGGTAATATATTTACTTCTGTCGATTTATCGCTGCGGGGCTATTGGATGCTGCTCGTCAAGCCGGATATTCATGTTTCCACAGCTGAAGCTTATGCAGGCATTACACCCGCACAGTCTGAAATATCGCTCACAGAATTAATCAAGCTCCCGGTTGAAACCTGGAAAAAATGTATAAAAAACGATTTTGAGAAAACGGTTTTCGAAAAACATCCGGGAATAGGCTATCTGAAAGATCAAATTTACGGTCTGGGAGCCGTTTACGCTTCCATGTCGGGTTCCGGCTCTTCGGTGTATGGGCTGTTTGACGAAAAACCGGATATTCGTGGCTTGTTCATCGGTTGCTACGTGGCTTGCGGCGAAATGGATTGATTTATTTTCGAAATCTGATACTGAAATTGAAACTTCGGCCTTACAAAATCTTGTAAAACCGAAGTTTTTTTTATCCTTTTAACAGGAAACAATTGTTGGAAATTCATAATCCGGAATTGCTCACAAAAGCAATTTTCTTACTGTCGGGCGACCAGGAAGGTACATTGATAGTTCCCTGCCCACCATACAGGTAGGCTATAACCGTGCATTTTCCGCTGCTCACAGGCATCATTCGGAGGTACACCTGCTTGTAAAACGGATGATCATCCGGTTTTACATCGCTGTTGAAAGTGAGGAATACAATCCATTTTCCATCGGGAGAAACATGAGGAAACCAGTTATTCAGGTCATCGAAAGTCACTTGTTCCTGCTCACTTCCATCGGGCTTCATACGCCAGATTTGCATTTTTCCGGTACGTGAAGAGTTAAAATAAATATACTTTCCGTCAGGGGTATATTCCGATCCATCGTCCAACCCTTCGGCATCCGTGAGTCTTATTTCTTCTCCCCCTTTTTTTGCTATTTTATAAATATCATAATTGTCGTTTCGGCCGCCGGTGTAAACCATATATTTGCCGTCGGGCGACCATCCGTGAAGATAAGAAGGGCTTTTGGAGGTTACTCTTTTTGGTTTTCCTCCATTTACGGGGAGGTAATAAACCACCGATTGCCCGTTGTCTTTTTTACTGTGATGACTTATTCCTATGTATTTCCCGTCGAAACTAAGCACGTGGTCGTTGTTATTATTATCGGCAAATTTTGTGTTAATTACCGAAACGGCATTTGAGGCCAAATCATAGTTGTAAAGTAGTCCTTTGCTGTTATATATCAACGTCTTACCATCCTGCGTCCAATTAGGAGCCTGAATGGAATATGGAACCTGAAGTAAAATTTTTCTTTCACCGGTTTCCACATCCATCGTTTCCAGATTGCTGTCGAGATAATCCCGGTAAGGTACCAGATTTTCTGCGGCCGGGATCTCTATTCTTACGTTATTGAACAATGCTTTTTCGGTAACTTCGGGGTTGTGGGAACAGATAAATAAACCAACGTACACTTCATCGGACAAGAAATCACCTGAAATCTCTTCTGAAATAAATGTATCTCCCCAATGAGCTGCCGACATGGTGTATATTTTTCCCTTGCGCGAGAGTTGAATCACGTCCGGACTGCCTATCAACAGTTGATTTTCTTTCATATCTGCACCTGATTTTTCCCGGTACTGAAGCGAAGTAAGTCCGTCGCCATGCAGTAAAGCGCTTACTTGAGGTGAGGCCGAATCTTGCGACTGGCGAATCATCCAGCCAATCTTTCGATGCGGATCTACACCTGCTCCTACAAATTTCACCTGAGCTGTCAGGATAAAATCTCCTTTAATTTTTTTATACAAATATTGAAATTCATCAGAGCCAAACCAAATATTTTTGCCGGAACCCTGCAGTGTATATTCCTGTTTTTCAACATTATAATAGGCTGAACCAGCAATTTTCACGTTTCCAACATCTGCATTTTGTTCAAAAAGGCCTAAACGACCGTCGAGAATCTGAGCTGATAAAAAACCGGTATGAATCATAGTAAATGATATAAATGATAAGACAAATAAAAGATACGATTTCCTGTTCATTTTTGATTTTTTTTAAAAAATATTACTGGAAAAATTACACCCTACCGAATCAAGTCTGTTAAATCGGTCTCGCTTAACACCTTTCCTTCAGTCTCGTATAGTTTAGTTCCTTTCAACTGCACTTTTGAGGAGGTTTTGATCACTGCCAGTCTTTTTCCTTCATTGCTCACTAAGGCCATGTTTCCGTCTTTATACAGCAATTTGCAGGCAGGAGTTCCGAAATGCAGACGGTGATATTCCGTGGTGGAAAGTTCCTGTTCAGTTTCCATTTTCTCGTTCAATATGAGCACATTACCATTGCTGGTCATAATCAGTTGTTTTGATTTGTCTTGCCGGGCTCTCACAAAGGTATCGTTTTGTTGGAAGTAAATGTTCTCGTTAGCAAAATTGTAAAGATATCCTGTTTTTTGCGTGTCAAATGTTCTTTCGGCAAGCAGCGAGTCGGCACTTACTGAAAACTGAGCTATTTTATTGTAAAACAACAGATTTACTGTGTCACCCTGCACGTCTACATCATTCAGAGTCAGTTTTTTTTCTTCAAAACTCCTGAAAAACATGCGTGATCCATCATTTTCGTTGTAAATGGCCAAAAACGGATGTCCGTAGTCTCTCGTCCTGCCATTTTCGAATGCGTAACCTTTGTTAATCAGATAGATAGTACCATTTTTGCGGAAAATGGACGAAGCGCTGCACATGTCTTTAGGCAAATCGTTTGACCAAATAATATCGCCGTCTGAAGGATTTAACCGACTGATTTTTTCGGCTGATGCCAGGTAAATTCCAGAACTGTCCACCCAGGTATTAGATACAAGACCTGTAATAACATCCACATTGGGGATGAGTAACGCCTGTGAGCACACCGAGCAGCACACTTCCTACACCCTTAGCCACAGCCTCTCCAGTCTGTTTTTTGCCGGTAGGAGTTTTGTAATCCCAGCCCTCACCCGTCTTGAGATTCACGGCATGCAATCCCGCCGATGTTATCAACAGCACACTGTCGTTCAGTCTCTGTATGTCATTCCAGCCATACGTGCGGTCCACATCCCGATTCCATATCGTATTTCCGGTCTGCAAATCTATCCCTTCCAGATTATCAGAGGTTGGATTCAGGGAGTTGAATTTATAACCTACACCAATGCCGTTTTCTTTATCGGCAAAATAAATTCGATTCTTTCCTGTCCACATTTCGGCACCGGTAGCCATGTTGAGTCCCGTAACCTTGCCAGGTCTCAGCAGCAAAACCTGACTCCCGACTAGTTCAATATTTTCGGTCTGAAAATTTATTTTTCTGGACCAAAGCGGCATTTGTGTTTTCAAATCATATAGTACAAAACTTCCGGAGTTATTCAGGTACTTGCCGTTTTTGCTCAGGCCGCGAAGATGAACTGCCACAGTGCCGCTTGCAGTATCAATGTTGAATTTATCTATTCTTTCCTGAAACATGTATTCAGTTGCCTGAATTTCAGTATTTTGAACAAAGTTGGTACCTTGTGTCACCGGCCTGCTTATTACTATCATGTCTTGCTGCGCACGCAGGATTGAAGCGAGCATGACTACAAACAAAATAACCGCACATTTTTTCATTTTCTTACCATATATTTAAGCAACAAATTAAGTCATTTTTAATCAATTTCACAAGTCAATCAGATTAATTAAATGAAGCAGAAAAAAAATCAATTTCTTCTGTTATTTAAGATTTTATTGACAAAATTTGTCAAAAGAATTCCTTTACTTTGTAATATGATAAAGGAAAGTACACTGGAAAAGCTCAAAATCCTTGCTGATGCCGCCAAATACGATGTTTCGTGCGCATCGAGCGGTACTACGCGCGGCAACCCCGCCAAAACGCTCGGCACGGCTGCCGGATGGGGTATTTGCCATAGCTTTACGGCCGACGGACGGTGTATTTCTCTTTTCAAAATCCTGATGACGAATCACTGTATTTACGATTGTGCTTACTGCTCCAACCGGCGTACC
>JAGPGR010000373.1 GCA_018055865.1 Paludibacteraceae bacterium
CAACCTTACTGTAAGTATACCAACAAAGGTAAAAGCTACAATGTGTTTGTATCAATGGATGGAATTGCTCCCGAAATGGTATTGAAAGGAAAGCTAAAAGTAAGTGGAAACGGCATTAAAAGCTCCTTACAAGCCGGAAATACAGTTGTGACATTACCTGAAGGAAAAATTTGCGAAATGCAGGTGAATGGCGTGTCTTTTTTGATACTTCCGTTCAGTCAGGCACTGAATGCGTATCTGGTTGGAAATGAAGATAAACATCTTATTATCAGCAAGGCAGTAGTACTTGAAAATGAGCAGAAAATTTCGTTGGTAAGTTCCGGTCAGGAATTAGTTGAAATGAGTGTTTTTCCCGCTGTCAATAGACTTTCAGCAACATATGCGACTATTACAAAAATAAATCCACTGATAAAAAATATCAGTCAATGGCAAATCAATATTCCGAAAGTTGAACCGGATATTCAACTAGTAAAAACCGACGACCGCCATTTTGTTTTGAAAGCATCGAACGTGGATTGGACCAAAATAAATGATGTTTTTATTACTTTCGATTATCGGGGCGACCGTGGTATATGCATGATGCATGGTGAGTTGCAAACTGATAACCTGTACACAAGTAAACCCTGGATAATCGGACTGAAACGTTACGGCGAAGCATTAAAAACTTCCGAAATGTATTTTTATTTTGTTCCGATGGTCAAAGATGCTCCTTATTTGAGTTATCTGGACAAAGAAGTTATTCCGGATTTTGGAGATAAAAAGGAGTTTCTTGAAATAAAAACGCCGGAAATCGTGACAGAATACAAGGTGAATGTTGAGTTTAAATAATCGATGTCAATCCAACTGATGATTTGATATGAATTGAGACAGGTTGTCATAAGTGTAATCCGATTCGTTGGAGATATATTTCTTGCTTTAGAATCCAACATCCATTTTAGAGTGTGTTTTTTGATGCTTTTTCGGATAATGTAGCCGGGCTATAAATACAATGAATTGCAGTAACCTTAAACGGTTTTTATTGAAAAAATAAATTTTATCAATCCAGTATCATTCGCCGCTGAGTCCTTATACCGTATATACAAATTACCACAAAGCATATAAACGGCAAAATAAATGATGCATTTACGGCAGGAAGCCATGCTACTTTTCCCAAATCGATGATTGCACCTTGTAGCGGAGGCATCAAAGCCCCACCTACGATTGCCATTACAAGTCCGGCAGCTCCCAGCGTGGAGTCATCGCCCAATCCTTTGAGTGCTATTCCGTATATGGTCGGGAACATCAGGGACATAAATATGGATGTGGCTACAAGGCAATACAATCCTGTCATTCCGCCTATGAAAATGACTCCAAGTGTTGTAGCCATTCCACCCATAGCAAATATCTTCAGCATTACGGATGGCTTCAAGTACTTCATCAGAAAAGTACTTATGAAACGGCTTGATAAAAACAGTATCATAGCTATAATATTATAGCGTTGGCCCACTGCTTTCGGAATTCCTAAATTTTCGGCATAATGAATAATAAAAGTCCAGCACATGATTTGGGCCGCTACATAGAAAAATTGTGTCAAAACACCTTCACGGTAATTGTGATTTTTGAATAGTCGTTTGGCGGAATCAATTGCACGAGTGTTTTTCCTTTCTTCTGTCTGAGTTACCGGCATTTTTGTAATTGCAATAATAACGAAGACCAGAAGTACTACACCGCCTATTATCACATAAGGATTGCGAATAATTGACAGGTCGTGTGTTCGGATGGCTGCTTTACCGGATTCGTTCAACGTAGAAAAAATCAGATTACCGGCTGCATCCCGTTTTTCAGAATCCAGTGATGTGAGTACATAATTGGAAGCCACAAACATACCCAACAACGAACCCATCGGATTAAATGATTGCGCGAGGTTTAATCTTCGCGTCGATGTCGCTTCATCACCCATTGAAATGATATATGGATTGGCAGTTGTTTCCAGAAACGCCAGACCGAAAGTCAAAATATACAGCGACAACAGAAAAAACACATATTCTTCGTACTGAGCAGCAGGGATAAATAAAAAGGCACCTATGGCGTACAGAGCTAATCCCAGCAAAATACCTTTCTTGTAGCTGTATTTTCTGACGAATAATGCTGCCGGAATGGCCATCGTGCCGTATCCGCCGTAAAAAGCGAATTGCACAAGTGCTGCTTCCGAAACAGGCAACTCCATGATTGTTTGAAATGCTGCAACCATCGGATTGGTAATGTCGTTGGCAAATCCCCATAATGCAAATAAACTCGTAATAAGTATAAAAGGGATAAGGTATTTTTTTTCAATTACTTTGGGTTTCATAGGTGTATTTCTTTGTTATGCAGAAAGTATGGAAAATACAAATTACAGAGACGCAAACTCTGCGCCTCTGCAAAAATAGTTGTTTTATTTATAAACAGGTCCAAAATTCTGACAAGCTCTGTAGTCGGCTCCTTCTTTATCCATGCCAAAAGCATTCCAGACTGCCGGTCGAAAAATCTTATCTTCATCAACATTGTGCATACTAACCGGGATCCTGAGAATCGAAGCTAATGTAATCAAATCTGCCCCAATGTGGCCGTAGCTTATTGCACCATGGTTGGCTCCCCAGTTG
>JAGPGR010000374.1 GCA_018055865.1 Paludibacteraceae bacterium
CTTTCTTTTCTTATGCATCCAATGAATCGCTACATTTGTCAGATCAGGAAAAAGAGATTATTCTGGAGTCATTCTCTAAAATAGAGTTTGAAATAGCTCATGCAATTGATAAACACAGTAAAAAGCTGATTGTTTCAAATATAGAGCTTTTACTCAATTATTGTATGCGGTTCTACGATAGGCAATTTATTACCCGGGAAAATACGCACAAGGGATCGCTTGAAAAGTTTGAATTTTTACTCAGAGATTATTTTCAGTCGGATAAACCTCAAGATATTGGTTTACCCTCTGTGGGTTATTTCGCTGATCAATTACATTTATCAACGAATTATTTCGGAGATATGTTTAAAAAAGAAACCGGTAAAACGGTCAAAGAATATATCTCTTTGAAGGTGATTGATATTGCCAAAGAGAAAATATTTGATAAGAGTAAATCAATTAATGAGATAGCCTACGAATTAGGATTTAAATATCCACAGCATTTTACAAGGCTGTTCAAGAATGAAACCGGATATACGCCCAATGAATATCGGTCGCTGAACTAATTTTAGAATACATGCATTAAATTCCCAATCAAGATGTTCAATTCTTGAACTACTTGATTATAAACACCTTTAGTTCAAATTCGGTGGAGATTATGTTTTCGTTTTTCAAGTCCACCGAATTCAGCACATACAGATTGATAGATTTTGACTTGATCCCTTTTTGTTTCTGCCGCATTGCTGCCGCGGTTTAAAAACAAAAAACGCTGTATATTCTTGATATACAACGTTTTACATGCTATACTGCGGAGAGAGAGGGATTCGAACCCCCGGAACCTCTCAGTTCAACGGTTTTCAAGACCGCCGCGATCGACCACTCTGCCATCTCTCCAATGACATTTGATTTCTTAAAAGCGAGTGCAAAGATACGTTATTTTTTGAAATTGCAAAACAACTTATCCGATTTTTTAATGAAAGTGACAAAAAAATGGTAAACATGAAATATTGAAACTGATAGATAAAATCTTTGATACTGAAAATGTTAAAAGGAGGAGAATTCTCACAGAAAAAACTATTTATTGCTAAAATTTTGATTTTGTTCTAAGAAGTCGTCTTGACTTTTTATAATGCCGCCTCTACGAGGCTTTAATATGAATCGCCAATAATATTCTACCATAATATCGCCTCTACGAGGCTGCATTTTCAGCACCGGAGCGAAATTATTGCTTTATTAAAAAGTCAAGACGAACTCTAAGTCAGTTTTATAAGGCAAATCAGAAGATTTCAGCCTGCTTGTTGATCTGTAAATTTTACTTTATCGGGTACTGTTATTAAAGTCGTTATGTACGAAAAAAATCGAACAGCAGCCATGTTGTTCGATTTTCCTGAAATTAAAAATATTTATCTGCTTAGTCTTGAAGGACTTCCGAAATAGTTACTTCTGCGTTGTCGAGCATTTTTTCATCTTTACACTCAAGTACTCTTCCCGGATACATGTCCATCCAGGTGAGATTATGAGTGGCTACAAGCACTGTTGTACCTGATTTTCGGATTGAATAAAGCAAATCCATAATATCTTTTCCTGTTTTTTCGTCGAGGTTTCCGGTTGGCTCGTCGGCCAGGATTATTTCGGGCGAATTAAGCAGGGCACGGGCTATAACGATGCGTTGTTGCTCGCCTCCTGAGAGCTGATGTGGCATTTTATAGCCTTTTGTCTGCATCCCAACCTGCTTAAGTACATGATGTATTTGCTCGGCAATAGCATTTTTGTCTTTCCATCCGGTGGCTTTCAGTACAAATTCCAGATTGGCATTGATGCTCCGGTCGATAAGCAACTGAAAATCCTGAAATACAATGCCTATCTTTCTTCTCAAATTGGGAACTTCCTTACGTTTAATCTTCAGCAGGTCGTAATCGAGCACATAGGCATCGCCGTCGATTACCGGAATTTCGGCGTAAAGCGATTTCAAAAACGTGCTTTTCCCGCTTCCTACTTTTCCAAGCAGAAAAATAAATTCGCCGCTTTTTATTTCCAGATTGACATCTTTCAGCACAATGTGTTCCTGCTGACACAGCTCTACGTTATTGTATTTTATTAATATTCTGTCTGCCATTTTATAGTTTTGAGTGTAGAATTCGAAGTTCTCGGGATAATAGAATTCTGATAAAGTTGTTTATTCGGACTACGAAACGTTGAATCTCAAATCACTTGTGTCTTTTTTCCAGTTCTTTGGCTATGTCGGTGAGCGAATATCCTTTGGAAGTGAGCAGTACAATAAGGTGATAGACCAGATCGGATGCTTCGTAAATAAAACCTTCTTCCGTGCCGTTGGTGGCTTCAATAACTGTTTCTAAGGCTTCTTCGCCTACTTTTTGGGCCATTCTGTTGATGCCTTCCTGAAACAATGATGTGGTGTAGGAGCCTTCGGGCATTTCATCGTAGCGTTTTTGGATAAAATGCTGGAGATATGCCAGAAAGGAAATGTCCGTTTTATTCTCCTCGTTCCAGCAGGTGTCGGCACCGGTGTGACAAACCGGTCCGGCAGGATGTACTTTAACTAGTAGAGTATCGTTGTCGCAGTCGGGCGAAATGGAAACTACGTGCAGAAAATTGCCGCTTTCT
>JAGPGR010000375.1 GCA_018055865.1 Paludibacteraceae bacterium
GTTTCGCTATGGAATCCGCAAAAAACATCCGTACCAATAGAAGCATCAGGCAAAATGCGACGAATAGCTGCAATGCGATCCAGATACCATTCGCGGGTGTATTTTCGATTCATTAACTTGAGTATTTTATTGCTGCCGCTCTGAACCGGTAAATGAATGAACCGGCATAAATTCGGATACCGGGCAATGACCTCCAGCGTGCGATCGCTCATATCCTTGGGGTGCGATGTGGTGAATCGGAAACGGATTTCAGGGGCAGCTTCGGCCACCATCCGGAGCAAATCGGGGAAATCAACCTTTTCGCCGTTGATTTCGGAGTGATAAGAGTTCACATTCTGTCCCAGCAGCGTCACTTCTTTGAAGTTTTTTGCCTGCAAATCGTTCAGTTCGTTCAGTATGCTTCCCACATCGCGACTCCGTTCACGTCCACGCGTGTAAGGAACAATGCAATACGAACAAAAATTATTACATCCGCGCATGATGGAAATATAACCTGAAATGGGATTGCTGATGCGCGAGGGCATTACGTCGGCATAGGTTTCGGTTTTGGAGAGTTCCACATTGATGGCTTTTTCGCCATTCATGGCATGTCCCATCAGATTGGGAATATCCAGATAAGCATCCGGTCCGACTACTAAATTTACTCCGTGATTTTCAATCAAATCATCTTTGACACGTTCAGCCATGCAGCCAATGACTCCAATCACCAGTTTTTTATTTTTCCTTTTCAGCGACTGGAAATTTTTCAGCCGGTTGATGACGCGTTGCTCGGCATTATCACGAATGGAGCAGGTATTTACAAAAATGGCATCGGCTTCGTTAATATTATCTGTCAACTCGAATCCGTCCATTTGCATAATGGATGCAACTACCTCGCTGTCAGCTGAATTCATCTGACATCCGTAGGTTTCGATAAAGAGCTTTTTGTCGTTCAACCCGGATTTAGAGTCCGGTGAAACGACTGAATTGTTTTCTATCATTCCTTTTTTTAATTTTACTAACTGGCTGCAAAGTTACTATTTTTTTTGCTCAATGTAAACAGGTTGTTTTAGTTCTAAGCAGCTGGAAATACCTGTGTGAAATCACTAAACTTTTTCCCAACTGTCCAAATAAAAAAAAACTACTAATTTTTTTGAAATTATTTTCTTTTTAGTATTTTTGTAACTGTTCTTGTGCTTTTTCGATGATTATGAAAGTTGATTCCCGGTTTGAAACTATCAAAATACGCCCTATATCATGCTTTCATGCAAGTTAAGAATATTAATTATAACTTCATTTGCAGTTGTAGTTTCGTTCATTCTCATTACCCGTGAGACGAGACTAAAGGGTACTTTTATACTTACTTCATTGCCCGGCTTGCCTGCAATCGATATTATCGGGCAAATATCTGCTCTGAACAATATCAACACTGATTTTCCACACTTCTCTCCTTATACCGAAACATCATTTTATCATTTCGCTTCACTGGCATTTGCCCGGAGTAATCCTTATTATCCGAAGAGATGTGTTGTGGGCAGTGTTGACAAAAGCCAAAAACCGGATGTAACACAACGATATTTTTAAAAAGAAAAACAAATTGAAGTATTTTGAAAAATAGTATCACGAAAAATAAGATGGTTTAATATACATATAGTTACTACTAATCTAAAAAAGGAGACTTATTATGAAAAAAAAATTACTAATTACATTAATCACTTTGTTGCCCGTTATTTCTTTTGCTCAGTGGCAATGGTTGAATCCGCTGCCGCAGGGTGACGAAATAGGTGATTTGTTCTTTGTTGACGCAACTACCGGTTTTGCTGCCACCGGCAGCGGACTGATCCTTAAAAGTTCTGATGCCGGCATGAGCTGGCAGATACAGGCTAAGCCCACTTCAAGCTCATTGACGGCAATCCATTTTGTGAATTCCACACTCGGATTTGCCTGCGGAACCAACGGAACACTCGTAAAAACCACCGATGGCGGAAATACCTGGAATGTAATCACTTTCACTATTTCTACCGAAGACTTCAACGATGTGTTTTTTCTGAACGAAACTACCGGTTTCATTTGTGCCGACTACGGATACCTCATACGTACAGACGATGGCGGAGCTACCTGGACAAAAATCAAAGTGACCGATTCGAGCGACAATTATACAGCCATACATTTTCCCAATGCCACCGATGGGTACATCTCTACCGAAAGTGAATATGCCATTATGACCGTCAACGGTGGTACCACCTGGGAAGAAGTAACTACAAAATTTATTGATGATTTTCAGTGTGTGTGGTTTGCCAACGAGAGTACGGGCTGGATGGCCGGTGATTATGGCGCAATAATCAAAACTACCGATGGCGGTGCCACCTGGACAGATCAAAGTATCACTAGCACTCATCCATATTTTGAAGCATGCAGTTTTCTGAGTGCTACTACCGGATTTCTGAGTGCAGACGACGGTGAAATATGGAAAACCACCGACGGAGGCGACAACTGGACAAAGTTTGTAATCGGTAAAAATTACATAAACGCCATTTGGGCGTTCGATACGAACAACCTAGTGGCAGGAAACAGTTCAGGGCGACTTTATCGAACTGCCGACGGCGGCG
>JAGPGR010000063.1 GCA_018055865.1 Paludibacteraceae bacterium
CAGCACATCGTAACGTTCGCTATCCACATCCAGAACTGCGATGACTTCATTTTCCTTATTGAAAACGGGCACAACAATCTCCGAAACCGAAGCACTGCTGCAGGCGATATGTCCGGGAAATTGATTAACGTCAGGCACTAAAATAGAGCGTTTTTCTTTCCAGGCCGTTCCGCAAACTCCTTTCCCGAAGCCAATCCGTGTACAGGCAACCGGACCCTGAAATGGACCTAAAACGAGTTGATTTTCCCTTACAATATAAAAGCCAACCCACCACCATCCGAAAACATCTTTCAGCGCCGCAGCCACGTTTGCCAGATTGGCTGTCAGATCTGTTTCACCTTCCACCAACGATTGTAGTTGAGGCAGCAGCTCCCGATACCGGGCATCTTTGGGTTGATTTTGAGCAATAATGATTGATTCAGACATACGTGATAAATTGAAATTGGTTTATGCAAAGATAAATGAAAATATCAATCTGTAAGTCGCCAATGAACAAAAGTGACTTACAACACGTTGTTTTTAGTTTAATTAACGCTTTAATTTCACATTTAATTGGCTGTTTGTTAAAAAATAATTTCCTTTGTATATTCTTATCGTTTCATTTTTTTATGACATTATTCATAACGGTGATTCTATAACGAAAAAAAATCGTTAATAACTTAACTTAAATTAAATAAATATGTTGAAAATGAAAACATTAGTAGCAACTTTGCTGATGGTATTTGCTGTAAATCTTACAGCACAGCAAATGCAACCCCTGCCGCTTGACCCGAAAATCCGATACGGAAAACTGGACAACGGACTTACGTATTACATCCGTCATAATCAGGAACCGAAACAACGTGCAGAATTCCACATTGCACAAAATGTAGGTGCCATTCTTGAAAACGATGATCAGGACGGACTCGCTCACTTTCTGGAACACATGGCTTTCAACGGGACGAAAAACTTCCCCGACAAAGGCATTATCAATTATTTTGAAAAACAGGGTGTAAAATTCGGCTACGACATCAACGCCTACACCTCGCTCGACGAAACGGTTTACCGGCTCTCCAATGTGCCCACTGCCCGTCAGGGATTGTTGGACAGTGCTTTGCTGGTATTGCACGACTGGTCCGGATTTATCACACTGAAAGAAGAAGAAATTGACAACGAGCGCGGTGTAATCCGCGAAGAATGGCGTACAGGCAACAATGCGAGCCGAAGAATGTTCCGCAAATCCAACGAACTCCGCTATCCGGGAAGTCAGTATGCCAAACGCGATGTAATCGGTGATACGGCTGTTATCAATAATTTTTCGTACGATGCATTGCGGGCCTATTACAAAAAATGGTATCGTCCTGATCAGCAGGCTATTGTTATAGTTGGTGATGTGGATGTGGACCTGATGGAGAAAAAAATCAAAGAGATGTTTGCCGATATTCCCCTCAAAGAAAATGCTGGCGAACGACCCGTTTATGAAATTGAAAATAACAAAGAACCTGTGGTAGCCATTGTTACCGATCCGGAAGCTTCTCAGACTCAAATCCGCATCGATTACAAAAAAGACAAACTACCGGCTGAGGTACAAAAATCGATGGTAGGCTATGTAATGGGTACTGTTAACAACATCATCAGCTCTGTGATGAATGAGCGTTTTACCGAAATCAGCCAGCAGGGTGATGCTCCGTTTGTAGGAGCCTATTCTTACTACGGTGAATTGGTGAAATCGAAAGATGCTTTTATCAACATTGTAATTCCGAAGGAAGGAAAAGAAATGGAAGGATTCAAAGCCCTGACACTGGAGATGGAAAAATTGAAACGGTTTGGGTTTACCAATGCGGAAGTAGAGCGGGCCAAAACCAACCTGCTGAAAGACATTGAAAAATCGTACAACGAACGTGATAACCAAAACAGTCAGCGGCTGGCGCGTGAATACATCCGCCACTACCTGAGCAGCGAACCTGTACCGGGAATTGAATCGGAATATGAAATGGTGAAAATGTTTTTACCGCAAATTACCACTGATGCTGTCAATCAGGTAGCTAAATCGTATGTAGCAGATGAGAATGTAATCATATCGGTGAATGCACCCGAAAAAGCAGAAGTGAAAATTCCGGAACAAACTCAACTGCTCACCATTTTGTCTGACTCAAAGCAAGCCGAACTGACAGCTAAAGCAGAAGAGGAAGCAACCCGCCCACTGGTGGAAAAAGCTCCGAAAGCAGGAAAAGTGAAAAAAGTGACAAAGAATCCGGCTGTAGAAACTACGGAAATGACCCTGAGCAATGGCATAAAAGTAGTATTCAAACCTACAACTTTCAAAAAAGATGAAATTTCGCTCCGCGCTTTCAGTGATGGCGGTTTGTCAAAAGTTAAAAATACCGACGATCTTTATTCGGCATCATTGGCTACAAGTATCGTTTCTTCCAATGGTATAGGCAATTTCAACGCCACCGAACTGAGCAAAGCGCTGACCGGCAAAATAGCTTCGGTAAGTCCTTTCATCAACCAGTATTCCGAAGGAATGAACGGAAATTCTTCCGTGAAAGACCTCGAAACACTTCTGCAGCTG
This sequence comes from Paludibacteraceae bacterium, assembly GCA_018055865.1. Taxonomy (GTDB): domain Bacteria; phylum Bacteroidota; class Bacteroidia; order Bacteroidales; family Paludibacteraceae; genus UPXZ01. Next base: position 2,555 of record JAGPGR010000063.1, read on the forward strand.
GTTTATCTGCATTTTACAGCGCCCCGCAAAGACGATAATTCGTACACAGCACTGATGAATATGCTGAAAACTTCATTGGCTAATGCCGAGAAAAATCCGAATAAAGCATTCAGCGACAGTGTACGTAAAACTATTTCGGGCAACGATCCGCGTGTGATAATCCAGAATATGGAAATGATTGATAAAATTAATCAGGACAAAGCAATCGAAATATACAAACAACGATTTGCCAATCCGGCCGATTTTACATTCCTTTTCGTTGGGAATATTGACCCGAACGACAAAGCAACTCAAAAATTACTGGCCACATATCTGGGCGGACTGAAAACTGCAAAAGCAAAAGAAACTTACGACAACGTGTATCGTTTCACGCCCAAAGGTAAGATTAAAAACTATTTCAACCGCGAGATGCAGACCAAAAAAGCTTCGAACCGTATTTATTACTCAGCCGATATGCCTTACAACATTCATACGAGCATGAATGTGAATGCCATAGGTGAAATCCTTGACATGCGCTATCTGGAAAGCATCCGCGAAAAAGAAGGCGGCTCTTACGGCGTAGGTGTTTATGGCGGTGTAAGCAATACACCTAAAGACGAAGCCGTTGTGTTAATGCAATTTGATACAGATCCGGAGAAACAAACCCGACTGATGGAAATCATTCATCAGGAAGTTCAGGAAATAGTAAAGAATGGCCCGAAGCCCGAAGACGTACAGAAAGTGAAAGAAAACCTGATGAAACAATACGCACAGGATCTGGAACAAAACTCCTGGTGGGCCGGTGCTTTGAAAATGTATTACGAAGACGGAATAAACAACTACAGGGATTACAAAGCTGCAGTTGATGCCATGACGGGCGAAACAATCCAAAAAGCCATGAAACAAATTGTTGATCAGGGCAATGTGATTGAAGTGGTCATGTTACCGTCAAAATAAATCGGGTGTGGCGTCATACCTGATGCCGCCATTCCTGTCTCTGATAAACAGATAAAACAGGCTTATAGCATGTAGTTTCAAAAAAAACGAGTGAGATAAGCCTGTTTTGCGTTAAATACTTTCGAAGTCATCCTGATTGTTTGAAAAACAGAATAATGATTTTTTTAACTACGCATTTCACTGATTACACGAATATATTCGTCCCGATTGCTATCGGATTTTGTGAAATAAACAGTTTAAATGAATAACATACTAGTGTTTTCTAATATTAATTCTGAGTTGAATTTAAGAAGTCAGGATGAACTTTTTATTATAACCATTGCGAATGTACCAACAATGACAACAACCAACATCTCTGCGGCTGCATTTGCCGATTCAAAACCACACTACGAATTACTTAACGGATTGCGCGGCGTTGCGGCTCTGATGGTTATTTTATATCACGTGTTCGAGGGCTTTGCCACAAGTCCCTTCGATCAACGTTTCAATCATGGATATTTAGCTGTCGATTTCTTTTTTATCCTGTCGGGATTCGTTGTAGGTTATGCCTACGACGACCGTTGGAAAGCCATGAAGCCAAAAGACTTTTTCAAACGCAGGTTGATTCGTTTGCATCCCATGATTGTGCTGGGAGTGGTTTTAGGCGTTATTACGTTTTTTATACAAGGGAGTGAAAAGTGGAACGGTTCACCCGTTTCCGTGTCCTTGATAATGCTTGCTTTGCTCCTTCATCTTTTCCTTATTCCGGCAGTACCGGGTTCGGGTGCCGAAGTTCGCGGCAATGGCGAGATGTTTCCGCTGAACGGGCCTGTTTGGACCTTGTTTTTTGAATATATCGGAAATATTCTCTACGCATTATTTATTCGTCGGCTTTCCACTAAGGCACTAACTGTGCTTGTTGTATTGGCAGGAGTAGGACTGGCTTCATTTGCCGTGTTCAATTTTTCGGGTTTTGGGCATTTAGGAGTGGGGTGGACCATGGCAGATTACAACATGCCCGGAGGATTTCTCCGTTTGCTGTTTTCGTTCTCTGTCGGATTACTCATGTCGCGGGTTTTCAAACCGGTGAAAATCAGAGGTGCATTCTGGATATGCAGTCTGACGATTATCCTTTTGCTGTCCGTTCCCTACGTAGGCAATGCCGAAACTATGTGGATGAACGGGCTCTACGACGCTGTATGCACCATCATCTTTTTCCCTTTGCTGGTCTATCTGGGGGCTTCGGGCAAAACAACCGATATCACGACTTCGAAATTCTGTAAATTTTTAGGAGATATTTCTTATCCGTTGTATGTGGTGCATTATCCGTTTATGTATTTGTTTTATGCGTGGTTGTGGAGCAATGAACTCACTTTCCCTCAAACATGGCCCGTAGGGTTGCTTTTGTTTTTCGGAAATATCTTACTGGCATATATCAGCCTCAAGTTGTATGATGAACCGGTACGCAGGTTTTTAGCAAAACGTTTTTTACACATACAAAAATAATTTTGGCTAAATTTCCGGTTGTAACATTTTACTTAAATAATTATATAGAATGCTGATGATATGAGAGTTAACCTTTTATTCGTCAGCATTCTTTTTTCTCAAAGATGCAATAAATTTAAAATCCGGTTGAAATACTATTTTGCCGGTTTGAAACCGATTGCCCCCGCGCAGACTCTCCAAAACCAAAACAATCATTAAAATCGATTGTTAAAAGGAATTTGTTTTATACTTTTGCACATTCAAACAGAAAGTATGAACGTAGTTATCATTCAATACAATGCAGGCAATATCCGTTCGGTTGACTTTGCTTTACAGCGGTTAGGTATACGGGCCGGCATTACCGATAATTTCGATGAAATACGTGCTGCCGACAGAGTTATTTTTCCGGGTGTGGGCGAAGCTTCGTCGGCCATGGATTACCTGAAAGCAAGAAAACTGGATCAGCTCATCGTTGATTTGAAGCAGCCTGTATTGGGAATTTGCCTTGGCATGCAGCTGATGTGCCGTGAATCGGAAGAAAACAACACGGAATGCTTGGGCATTTTCGATCTGAAAGTAAAGCGTTTTCCGGAAGCAGGATTCAAAATTCCACAAATAGGCTGGAACAATATTTACAACTTATCGTCACCACTTTTCAAAGGGATTGCTGAGAACGAATTTATGTATTTCGTACACGGATATTATGTAGAAAAAAGTCCGTTAAGCATTGCAAGTGCCGATTATATTTTGGAATACAGTACAGCTATCTGCAAGGATAATTTTTATGCCGTACAATTTCATCCGGAAAAATCAGGCTTGATGGGACAGAAGATTATTGATAATTTCGTGAGAATACCGGCCTCCTAAATCCACCCTTGGGGGACTTTTAAAATACTGCAGATGAGTAAAACACTGCAGTATAGATTGATTTTCAGGGACATGTATTCCAAAAAAAATTGAAACAAATTAATAAAATTGAACTAAATCTGAAAACTACCCGAATCCAAAAATAATCCCACAAGAGGGATGATTTTAAGGGCAGCTTATTGTTAAATGAATTTTACCTTACAACATACCGACCCGAACAGCAAGGCCCGCACCGGTCTGATTCAAACAGATCACGGAGATATAAAAACACCGATTTTTATGCCTGTAGGCACTGTGGGAAGTGTGAAAGGGGTACACTTTCAGGAATTGAAAGCAGAAATCGGGGCGCAGATTATTCTGGGCAATACGTATCATCTTTACCTGAGGCCCGGCACCGATATTCTGGAACAGGCTGGCGGGTTGCACAAGTTCAACAGCTGGGACAAACCTATATTGACCGACAGCGGTGGTTATCAGGTGTTTTCGCTTTCCAATACACGGAAAATGCACGAAGAGGGCGTTACTTTCAGTTCTCACATTGATGGAAGTAAGCATCTGTTCACCCCCGAAAGAGTTGTTGATATCCAGCGTAGTATCGGTGCAGATATTATTATGGCTTTGGATGAATGTACACCCGGAACAGCCGATTATAAGTACGCCCGGGAGTCGATGGAACTTACACATCGCTGGTTGGGTAGGGGAGTGAAGCGATTTGACGAAACCGAGCCGAAATACGGCTATTCTCAAACATTTTTTCCCATCGTGCAGGGATGTGTGTACAAGGATTTAAGGGAGCAATCTGCTGAATTTGCTGCTTCTTTGGGCAGAGAAGGTTACGCCATCGGCGGACTTGCCGTAGGCGAACCGGCCGAAGTGATGTATGAAATGATTGAGGTGGTGAATGAAATATTGCCACCCGAAAAACCCCGTTATCTGATGGGAGTTGGTACACCGGTTAACATTCTGGAAGCCATTGAGCGCGGTGTGGATATGTTCGACTGCGTAATGCCAACCCGAAACGGCCGGAATGGTATGATTTTCACTTCACAGGGAATTATGAATATGAGGAACGAAAAGTGGAAAAATGATTTTTCGTCGCTGGATGAATTTGGCAGCGCTACGGTGGATAAAATCCACTCAAAAGCTTATCTGCGGCATTTGTTTGTAAGTAAAGAGTTGCTGGCCATGCAGATAGCTTCGGTCCACAACCTGGCTTTTTATCTGTGGCTGGTCGACGAGGCTCGAAATCACATCGAAGCAGGTGATTTTGTGAGTTGGAAAAAACACATGATCGGGCAGCTGGGACGAAGACTTTAGAAAAATAGAATCGTTCCCGGTATCAGATTCAACCAATTAACTAATTTACCAATTTACCAATAAACTAACTCAGCAACAATGAATTTTCAAAAAATAGGATTGAAACGACTCGATATATATGTTATCGGGAAATTTCTCGGTACCTATTTCTTTTCTATCATTCTGATTTTGAGCATTGCCGTGGTTTTTGATGTCACCGAAAAAATTGATGATTTCTACGAACATAACGCCACTTTTCAGGCTATTGTATTCGATTATTACCTCAGTTTTCTGCCTTATTACGCCTATTTGTTCACCCCGCTTTTCACGTTTATTTCTGTAATATTCTTCACATCGAAAATGGCCAACGATACCGAAATTGTGGCCATTCTGGCAAGCGGAGTAAGTTTCAACCGTTTGATGCGACCCTATCTGATTGCTTCGTTGGTTATTACCGTATTTGCTTTTTTGCTCGGAGCATTTGTTATACCCAATTCAACCGAGAAGTTGATTTCTTTTGAGAAAAAATATATTGAGCCCGAAAAAACTTCCAATAATGCCCGAAATGTGCAGATGGAAGTAGAGAAGGGGGTGGTCGTCTACATGGAACGTTTTGAAATTCGTGAAAATACCGGATACCGCTTTTCGCTCGAAAAATTTGAAGATAAAACCCTTATTTCGCGTCTGACAGCCGAAACAGCCAAATGGGATTCGCTCAGCAACTGGAAACTGACCAACTACGTGCAGCGTGATTTTAAAGGGATGCGCGAAAAACTGACTCGCGGAACTACCAGGGATGTTACCATTCCGGTACTTCCCAGGGAGCTTTTTATTACTGCCAAAGAAGCTCCACAATTGAGTTTGACGGAATTGCGAACTTATATTAGAAAACAAAAACAACGGGGTGTGGGAAATATACAGGCTTTCGAAGATGAGTATTACAGACGTTTCTCAACTGCCATATCCGTTTTGGTGATGACATTGATCGGAGTTTCGCTTTCTTCCCGGAAAGTGAGGGGCGGCATGGGCATAAACCTGGGTATCGGTCTGGCATTGAGCGGATTATATGTTATTTTTACCACCATGTCCACCACTTTTGCCGTGAATGGGATCATGCCTACTTTGCTGGCTGTATGGA
>JAGPGR010000376.1 GCA_018055865.1 Paludibacteraceae bacterium
GTATGTTGGTGTGGTAAGTTCCAACCGGTTATTAATAGTCGTGTTGTTGGGTATGTTTTGATTTAATTGCACTGTGACGAGAAAAGTAGTCATTCCGGCAGGCAGACTGGCAAAGTTCCACTGGTTATTGCCGGTGAAAGTATGTGTTACAGGATTTCCATTATTGGTAGGAGTTGTATAACTTACATATGAAGTTAAAGCGGGAAAGATTTCTTTCAGATTAATATCTGACACAGGTGCTCCAAGCGAATTATAGATAACCATCTGATAAACAAGCTGACTACCCGATTGGACAGGATCAGACATATCGAGTTTGTATGCACTCACAAACATATAATCCGGGCAATTTCCTCCACATATTTCGGTGGTGAAATTACGTGAAACTGCCGTACCACAGGCTACGGGAGTAGCTGTTACGGTAGTGATATTCGGATTTTGCGGAGTGCCGATACTTGGATTGGTACCGTTAGGTGATACCAGCTTCATCAAAAACATGGTGGTCGATCCGGGCTGTATCCATTCGGTTGTGTTATTATTCAGCGGAATTCCGTTCAGGTTGTAAAACGAAACATTAAGTTGCTGGTAAGGAGCAGGAGACTGTGTAGTAGTGAGTTCCCATTTGTTCCAGATATTCCCGGTGTTGGTGATGGCTACAATATAAAAAATTTCGGAACTTGAAGCTGATTTAACTACTCCACCGGCCTGGCTCAGGTTGGCTGTACACACCTGAGTCACTGTTGTAGTCGTGGTGTTGGAAGCGAGAGGCGTTGTAATATCGTCCGATTTTATAGTGGCTGTGTTGTAGAACGTTTCGTCAGGGGGACTGGACAGATAATAGCCATTGAAGTAATGATTGTTGTCAGTAAACTTTTTGCCTATTTTGCCGTAAATATGTATCACACCTTCACCGGAGTTGAAACTCTCGAGCTCGGGAATCTCATTCTTGGTCCACGTAATTTTTCCTGTAGCGGCATCATAAACACCTTGTGGTGAAGACCCAATGTATTCGTAGTCGCCACCGGCTATGGGCAGCAAATCCTCGATGACAACATTTTTCTGAATAGTAGTACCCACATTCCTGTAGGTAATTCTGAATGAAATCTGATCACCTGGTTTTGCTGTGGCAGGTGCTTCTTTAAATATTTCGAACTGAGCTGAAAGTGGTAAATTAGCAAAACAGATAAAAAATACTCCCACTACAATCAGTTTGAATCGATAACCGGTAGAATTGTTCATATTATATTGTTATTTAGAGAGTTAGTAAATAATAAATTAAGGCTTAGGCTTAAAATGCTAAAGTCTGAGAAAGAACGATTATATTTATACAAAAATGTATAGGACAAAAATAGAGTCTGAAAAATCAAAACTGTTATCATTTTTATTCTTTTTGTTACCATTTTCACCGCCCCCCCTGTTTTATTCGATTTTTGCCCGATTAATTATATAAATTTTATATAATTCGCGAATTTTTCAGACAATAAAAGAATAAAAACCGGCAAAAAACATTAAACACATAATCAATTCCTGATTTCTTTCTTATTTTTGTAAATTTGAAGTCAGACAGTTATATTCCCTTTTAGTGAAAAATGAGATTATGAACATTAATTCAGATTTTCAGAATAGTGATCAGACGGAAATATTGAAGATATCCACGGATGATTTCGATACGATACGTCCTGCCAGAACACCCAATTTTTTTGATTTCGAATCGGAATCGATTGGGAATGGCACGTTTGGTTCTTTCTCGCCCAAAAAAGGGATCCGGATTTTTTATGCCGGCTTTACACCTGAAAAAGATTTTATCTGGCACAGCCCTCTGGTCGAAAACCGGAAAGATACGTTGTTTTTCAATTACATCATCGAGGCACCGGAAGGGATACGTATCTCTGCGGACAAACAACAACCGGTGGAAACTTTGTCAACCAAAACACTGTTAATAGACGCCACAAAGTCCGAACGTAAATCGTTGAAACTGATAGGAGGTAAGAAAATTGAGTTCTTGCAGATTGGCATGTCCGAAGACATTTTTTCTGATTACATCAAGACACTGATTCCGAAAACAACCGATGAAATAAAAAAACACATCCGGCAACATTCATTCTTAAAAAACAAGGCAGGACTTATGCTTCCGCTGGATATAAAAGAAGAGCGATGCATCCGGGAGATTATCCATTGCCCTACAAAAGCCGAATTGCAAAGGTTTTTCACACTCCTCAAAATAAGCGAATTGTTGATGTGTTACTTCAGCAGGATTGTCAACAGGGATATCTCATCGATAATAAGCCACGATAAAATTTCGCTGACCGATAAAGTAAAGATTGTAAAAATCAAAAAACATGTGGATGAAAACATCGAAAAGGAACTGAATGTCGCATTCTATTCGAGCATGTATGAAATGCCTGCCGTTCAGATTAACAAACTTTTCCGGAACGTTTTCGGATGTACCATGATCAAATATCACCGCAAGAAAAAGTTGAATGAAGCCTACAGCCTTCTCCTTGATACCGGCAATAAAATGACTGTAAAAGAAATCACCTTTTCACTCGGATTCAGTTCCATCACATCGTTTTCAAGG
>JAGPGR010000377.1 GCA_018055865.1 Paludibacteraceae bacterium
CCATCGTAAGAAATGCCTGTATGGGCAGCACCAAGTCCGCGAACGGAAATGGTTTTCAGTCCGCCAATGCCTCCGTAATCTTTTATTGTAACTCCGGCAAAATGTTTGGCCACATCTGCAACATTCACTGCATTGAGCTTTTCTATCTCATGTGTAGTTAGCAATTGTGTTGGCATGGCCGAACGCAGTTGCTTTTTATTTTTTCCATTGACATGAATCTCCTGAAGATCTTTTTTTATGATGAGTGTATCAGATGCATTTTTGGCATTGACACAAGTCAATACCGAAAGACAACCGACCAACAGGAATGATGCACGCGGAGTGCCTAAATTTTTTGTGAATACAGAGAACACAGTTTTACTATTTGACGTTAATAAACGATTCAAATAGCTCCCGGAATTAAACTAACAATGGGCAAAGTAAAACGGAATACGTTTTTTGCTGATGTTTCGTCGCTTTTTCCTCGAAAGCTTCTGAAATTGAAAATTATCTGGCAGGTCTTCTGACTTACTCCCGTTTTTGAACGCCTTCCCGTCTGTGATTGACAGTGGCAAAAGTGTTGTTCAAAACGTTTCGTTAATTATCAATTGTTAACTATCAATTGCCAATTAAAGAATGAGCTTACAGCAGCGGGACTGTTCAGGATTTACACCTGATTCCCTTTTAATCATCCTTGCAGCGGGTGCTTGGATAAACCAAATTCGGGTGCAAAAGTAATCAAATTTTTCATCACTCCAAATCTTAATAACAATTTAACCAACCGTAATATTCATATTTCTTTTTTGCTTTATTCGATAGTTTCCTTACCTTTGCAGCGCATTTGGTGATTGTTTTTTCTTTTCGAAAAAACGCACAATAGGGAATCCGGTGAAATTCAATTTCACATATTGAACCATTCCGGAGCTGTACCCGCAGCTGTAAATCCTTTCAAAACATTTTTGATAATCTTATGCCACTGGTTTCGTATTCAACAATTTATGTTGATTGATTCCGGGAAGGCAATCAAAAATGAGGATGAGCCAGAAGACCTGCCCAATGCAACTCAGTTGCCGGAACTTCGGGATAAAGTTTTACGGGGTGATCATTCCATTGCAGGATTTGAATGCTTCAGTTTTTCCGTTTTTCAGCATGTTTTTTTATTGAATGAGCTTTGAATAATCATAGCATTATTGATTTACTTGTATGACAAAACGATTGAAATTACTTGCAGGAATTATTGCTTTTTGTGGAATTCTGAGTGTTCAGGCTGCTCAGCGTATTGTTTCTTTAACTCCATCACTTACATTAAGTTTGCGTTATCTTGGCGAAGAGGCTCAACTGGTCGGTTGTACCAGCTATTGTGAGACTACACGCTCAGTTCCTGTGGTAGCTACTGCCATAAAAGTGAATATTGAAAAAGTCATTTCCGTAAAACCCGATTTGGTGATTACAACTTCGCTTACACCGCCTGAAAGTGTTGCCACAATGAAGAAAATGGGTCTTCGTGTCGAGGTTTTTCCAATGCCACATTCCTACAAGGAAATATGTGAGCAGTTTTTAAAACTGGGAAAATTACTTGAGAAAGAAGCTCTGGCAAAAAAAATTGTGAATGACTCGCGAAACAAGATACAAAGATTAACTGCTAACAAAATGAATGCTGGTAAGAAAGTATTTATTCAGATTGGAGCTAATCCGCTATTTGCAGTTATTCCGAATACTTTTATGCACGATTACATTGAATTTTCCGGGGCTGCTACCATTACTGCAGGAATGACTTCGGGGAGCATTACCCGTGAGGCCGTACTGAAGCGTAATCCTGATGTGATTTTTATTGTTACGATGGGAATTCTGGCAGATGAAGAAAAAAAATTATGGGAGAATTTTCCGCAATTATCGGCTACACGTGCCAAAAAGATTTTTATAATTGACTCCAAAATTGCTTGTACACCCACCCCTGTTACATTTGCTCAAACGCTGGAAATTATCTGTAAAAATGCAAAATAAGGTCTCAACTCAAAAAGTACAGTTTCTGCGAATCCGTTCGGCAGTTATCATCATACTCGTTTTCGGGTTATTGGTACTTGCTTCGGTCTGGTCATTGCTGTCGGGCGACATTGAAATTGATTGGAGAGATTTACCCCAAATTTTGCAACAGCCGGAAAGTATGGATTATTCGGTATTAATGAAGCTGCGCTTGCCTCGATTATTACTGGCATTCTCAGTAGGAGCGTCGTTGAGTCTTTCGGGAGTTATTTTACAGGGTATTTACAGAAATCCGTTGGTAGATCCTTTTACACTTGGAATTTCCGGAGGAGCTTCGTTAGGAGTAGCTTTGGTAATAGTGTCGGGGGTTTCACTTTCTTTGGGAACTTTTTTACTCCCTTTAGCAGGGTTTTCGGGCGCATTTCTTACGTTTTTTTTGGTGTATGTCATCGGATTAGGAAAGCGCAGTTCCAATATCAACAGAATGTTACTTACCGGAGTGATGATAAGTTTTTTGTGTTCCTCACTGTTGATGTTTTTGTTGTCAATATCCACCTCAGAGAGCCTCCACAATATTATTTTCTGGACAATGGGATCGTTGGAAGAACC
>JAGPGR010000064.1 GCA_018055865.1 Paludibacteraceae bacterium
GTCCATTACTTCCTGTACAGAACCAGTTGCAAACAGAGCACAGCCTGTTTGACGTACAGCCATCACATCCTGATGGTCGCCAAAGATTGAAAGTGCTTGAGCAGCAATAGCACGTGCCGATACATGATAAACTCCGGGAAGCAGTTCACCGGCAACTTTATACATGTTGGGTATCATCAGCAGCAGTCCCTGAGATGCTGTAAAAGTAGTAGCCAATGTACCGGTTTGAAGTGCGCCGTGCATAGCGGCAGCTGCTCCGCCTTCGGATTGCATTTCTTCTACAAGTACTGTTTCGCCAAACATGTTTTTACGTCCGGACGCAGCCCATTCATCCACGTATTCAGCCATGGTTGAAGATGGAGTGATGGGATAAATCGCAGCAATTTCGCTGAACATATATGCAATATGTGCAGCGGCCTGATTGCCATCACAAGTAATGAATTTCTTTTCTTTTGCCATTTTCTATTGAGTTAAGTGATTTTGAATATATTAATTTCTTTTATTTATTTGTGTTTTTCAGTTCAAAAAACCGAACAGCCAAACCGGAATCTCGTTCTTCGCTTCAGTTAGCTTGCTGTCTGAAACGTAAATAATGTTCGGATCATTTTTCTTGTGTTCGCGGCTATCAGCATATTTTAGTTGTAATGAATTATCTATCAGGAAATCAGTATGCCTTTTACCCAGATTTACATTGTGCCGATCATTCAATGCATTGTAAAGAAATGTTTTTCGTTCACAAACTGCATCCACATCGTTCACCATCACGTGCATAATATTCGTGTTTTGCGGAAAAACAGCTTTTGGCTTTTTAGGAAAATGATCGCCCTCCTCATAAATCCAGTTCAGCAAACGTGCGTCACGGAGGTATTTAATGTAATTCATCACCGTGGAACGTGAAGTTTGGATTTCGTCGCTCAACTGGCTAACATTCAGCGTACAAGGTGCACATTGCATTATAAGATAAAAAAGTTTTCTAATCCTTGAGAGATATTTCAAATCGATCTGTTTGATCAACAAAATATCTACTTCCATCATCATATTGATTGTTTTCAGCAAATTCTCGGAGAAGTTTCTCGACTCCAGAAAAAAAGGATAAAAACCATGATGCAGATATTCCTGAAAGAAGTTCAACGGATTGACAATATTACAAATATTTTCTGATATTTCGGTATGTTTTTGAATAATTTCTTCAAGTGAATATTTCGAAAAATTATTACCGGATTTCAGATTGAGGTATTCACGAAACGAAAAACCGCGAAGATTGTAAGATGCCACCACATCATGAAGGTCAGCATTGCCTTCTAACAGGCGCATTACCGACGATCCGGAGAAAATAATCTGCAATTCGGGATAGCGATCGTAGCAGTACCTGAGCTCTGCTGACCAATTCTCATATTTGAATATCTGATCCAGCAGCAGAGTGCGGCCACCCCGGGCATAAAATTTACCGGCAAAATCAATGAGACTGTGTGTGGTGAAATACAGATTATTGAAATTTACATACAAACATCGGTGATCCTGTGGATCGAAATGGTCTTTGGCAAATTGGAGAAGGAAGGTGGTTTTACCTACACCCCGGCTGCCTTTGATGCCGATAAGCCGGTGTGACCAATCAATTTCATAAGCCAAAAGTCTTCTGATGGGTGATTCGACACGCTGAACCAGGTATTTATGTGTTTTGAAAAAACCTTCCATTTATTGTTTTATTCAACGTACAAAAATACTTATAATATTTGATTTTGCAAAGTGGAGTTTGCAATTTGAACGAAAAATCATGTAAATAATTATACTGACGTGAAAACAATGAATAGTTACTGCCGGTGTAAGGTTTGGATTTCAAACCTTTAATATGTGTTTGAAATTATGATTCTCTGTGTGTGACTAAAAAATGTCAGCCAAAAAAAATGGATTATATCGTAGTTTCCTTATTTTACTTTATCTTTGGATTTGAAAAAAACAAAAAAAAATGAATACAGTAAAAAGACTTATTTTTTTATGTACGGTTGTTTTGTCGTTATCGCTTCACGCACAGAATAAAGTGACGAAACAGATAATGGAAACAGGTAAAAATGATAACAGAACCATGCAGCACCTGGATATCCTGACCAATCGAATTGGTGGAAGACCTGTCGGATCTGACGCATATACTAATGCTACATACTGGGTAGCCGGCTTACTGGAGAAGTGGGGATTAGAGGTTGAAATTCAGGAAGTTGGTGAGCTGCCTGTAGGTTTTAACCGTGGACCCTGGTTTGGAAGAGCGCTTGGCGAACCGGGCTTTACTCTGGATTTTGTAACTCCTTCTTACACAGCAGGTACAAAAGGACTTCAGCGGGGTCAGGTGTTGTTAGAACCAAAGACCCTTCAGGAACTTGAGCGTATGAAAGGTGTACTGAAAGGTGCCTGGGTGCTGATTGAAGGTAAAAGTAACGGTTTTCCAATAGATTTTTCAGCGAAAGGCGATTCCATTCGTGAAGCAGTGAAAAACCACAACCGGGAAGCAAAATCTGACACAACGAAGAAAACTGAGCCGGCATTATTTTACAAGGAAATGAAAGCAGCCGGTATTTTAGGCATTATCCAATCGGCTCCGGTTCCTTTAGTAGCACTATACGACCGAAATAACCTAATGCAAATGACTTTTGACAATTTGCCGGATCTGCCGGATATAAAATTGAATGAATCACAGTACAAAATCATCAGAGAAAAGGTTGAGAAACGAGAATTCGTACTTTTGGAATTTGATATACGCAATTATTTTAAGCCCGGACCTGTGAAATATCATAATGTAATAGGAAAAATTAAGGGTGTAAAATATCCCGATGAATATGTAATGACAGGCTGCCATCTGGATTCACACGATGCAGCTACGGGAGGCGTGGTTTGTGGAACGGGCGTAGCACCCAATCTGGAAATGGCACGAATGATAATGTTGGCAGGCGGAAATCGCCCTGACCGAACTATTTTATTCTGTTTTTGGGCCGGCGAGGAGTATGGTTTTCTTGGCTCAAAATATTGGGTTGAACACAACTTGGATAAACTTCCGCGAATATCCAACTATTTCAATCGCGATGGCGGTCCTACAGCGGCTTCAGGTCTGGTAGTACCCGAAAAGATAATTGAGGATATTAAAAAATGCACCGAAGGACTCGAAAATTTTGAACCAAAAATACCATTCAAGATTGAAACCAGCAAAATCCATCCTGTTGTTGTGCCTGACAAACCAGGGCATACTGATGAAGCTTACTTTGCTATGAATGGTGTACCTACATTGCAGTTTAAGAATTCGGATCCGCTTGGATACAACTTCAGTTACCGCGAAATATGGCATACAAACCGCGATCTTTACAACATGAGCATACCTGAATACATGAATTATACTTCAGTAATACAAGCTGTTACGGTTTATAACCTGGCAAATTTAAAACGACTGCTTCCCCGAAACGAAATTTATAAACAAAATACCGCAAAGTAAACATAAAACTGTTTTTTTGAATTAATTATTCGCCACTCCGATGAAAACGCTAATCATACTCCGACACGGCAAGGCAGAGCCTTATGATGCAAAACCTGATGATTTTGACAGAGTACTGGCAGAAAGAGGAAAAAGAAATGCCGGCGATATGGGTCAGTTAATTCTGAAAAAATTCGGAGTTCCTGAACTGATTTTGGCTTCGGCAGCCGCCCGGGCATCCGAAACTGCTTCACTTGCCGCTGTAGCTTTGGGATATCCTGCAGAAAGGATACAAACGGACGTTAATTTATATCTGGTTTCGGCCGGAAGAATGCTGAAAACGCTCTGCCGATTGTCAAATGAAATTAATAGTTGCCTCCTGGTGGGCCATAATCCGGGTTTGACAGATCTGATTAATCTGCTGAACGTGAGGATTGACAACCTTCCAACCGGTTCGGCTGCCTGTTTTAACTTCAAAACTGATTTGTGGAGTGAAATATCTGCGGGAAATGCCCGATTTCAGTGGTTGCAACTGGCCAGAGAACTTTAAAGAAACTTTTCAGATTACAGGATGAGTAAGTTCAAAACAGTTTTTTGGATACGGTAGTTTGAAACTCCTTGAGGTAAAAGGGCTCAAAATAAGCCACGTCAGCAAAGTCATTTGCCGTAAATTTATGTTCGGCTAACTGAATCATGTTTTTCGCCTGTGGCTCAACATCATCAATAAAACGGGCATTAGGGTGGGTGAGCAACGGTTTGCATTTAGCCGAACCATTGCCGAAAAAATATACCGGCTGATGTTCAAGCATATCGTTGTAAGAATCTTCTGTGATTATATCTGCAGAAATCTCCCGTTTCAATTCCAGTTTATCAGTATAAAAAGCCGAGTACACTTCCATTCTGCGTGCGTCAATCATGGGACAAAATAATGCACGCGTTTCCTGAATTCCGGTTTTCAAAGCTTCTGCTACCATGATTTCGAGCGTGCTGACCGCAATGAGCGGAACATTGTAACCATAACACAATCCTTTGGCGGTAGAAACTCCAATGCGTAATCCGGTGTATGAACCCGGTCCTGCGCTTACAGCTATTGCATCTGTTTTCAGGTTCAATTCCTTCATTTTCTCAATGGCTTGTTGCACAAAAGGACTGAGCATGGCGGCATGATTCATTCCTTCATGATTTGAAACATCAAAAATGCAGCTGCCGTTGTGACTCAGAGCTACCGAACATACATTGACAGAGGTTTCGATATGTAAAATAGTCATTGTGTAAAGGGTTTGATAATCAGCGTGTTGAACTGTGCCCGATTCAACAACATGAAATTCTGTGTGTTTTTTTGTAATTTATTCTTTTCCGGTAAGTTGAAAATACCATCCTATATTCAACGCAGCGTTGAAGTGATTGGAAGCTGCAAAATAATCGCTTTTGGTGTTAGCAAAAACATCGCTCAGGCCATAATAGGCTCGTAATTCAAGTTGAAAAACTCCGGCTTTGCGGGTATGTAGATTATAACCCGTTCCGATTGCAAGTCCGTAGTCAAACGGGAAATAGACCGGCTTCACGTGTTGTTCTGCTTCTGAATTTTCAGTATTATTTACGAGTACCGATTCGTTGAAGAGATAACTTACCTTAGGCCCGATATTAACAATAAACCGGTGCGTTTTACCCAGATAAAGATGTGTGAGAAAAGGCATTTCGAAGTAGTTGAGCCGGCGCGCATACTTACTGCCTTCTTCCTCCCAGCCGCGCTGCGAATAATTGAGTTCCACCTGCAAACCAACGTTCTTCTGAGTGATATATCTGAACGAAATACCTCCGTTGTAGGCAAGCAGAGGCAATTGGCGAACGGTTGGATTAAAAAGTATCATCGACCCGCTGGCACCAAATGTTGTGCCGATGTAAATTTCTGCAGGATCGAATAATATGGTTTGAGCATGTGCTGATTTACAGGAAATCAACATCAGAAATACCAGAAAAATGATTAGTGGGATTTTTTTAATTCTTTTTTGCTTCATCTTCAATCAGATACATTTGTTGGTTTACAAAACCGCCGTTTTTTTCTGTTTTTACAAATTTCAGATCGGACTGAACTCCATTGTCGAATATCAACGATTGAGTGGATGGGTTGAATGTAAAGCCGTCTTTTTTCATAGTCGAAAGAAAAAACGAGGTAAGATCGTATCCTAATAAATCAAAACGGGGATTTTTGTTCGAGCGAAATTTTCCATAATATTTCTGATATTCCTGTTCGTAAAACTCTGTAGCTTCAGTATTGCCGGCAAATGGTGAAATATAATACATACGCGGTTTCTTGCTTTTAGAGTTTCTCCAGGCATATTGTCCGATAACACCCAAATCGAACTTCGAATGTAAATCATATAACTTATTCAGATAGGTCTGAACAGATTTTTCGTCTTCCGTATCGAAAATAATAATATTTTTATTGACCGATGAAAGATGATCCTGGATGTTTTCGGCTTCCGAACCTGTTATTTTCCGATAAGTTGTATTTTGTTTGTCGAGTTTTTTCATCAGGTAACTGAAAAAATCCATCCCTTCGTCCGACCATTTGACGTTTCCGGTTTCTACAAAAAGAAGATTGGTATCTTTGAATCTGCTGTTTAACAGGTTTACCAAAAAATCATTTTGAAGTTCCTGATCCGGATTGAACTGGAATATATATGGATTGGAGTCGATATGACTTGTTTTGGAACTGAAAGGTATCACTGTGTTAATCCTCCGACGTTTGGCAAAGTCGGCCAGCACAGGTATCTGAGCCGTATAAGCCGGACCGATTATCAGATCCATTTCCTGCATTTCGGGTTTGTTTATCACATCGAAAACCATCGTTTCGTTTTTTTCGATATCATAGGTGAAAACTTCGAAATTCACATCACCGTTTTTAGCATTGTTAATAGCCAGCAATGAACCCATGTAGAATTCAATAAACTTTTCGACGGTAGGGTCGCTCTGGCTACTTGAAAGCATGAAAGGAAGGAGATAAGCTATTTTATACGTGTCTTTTCCTACAGTTGGTTTTGGCTTGTTGACTACAACTTGTTGTGTGTTATCCTCAAGGGTACTGGTAGTGCTTGTTCCAGTTCCTGATTTGAATGGAATTTTGAGCGTGGTTCCGATTTTGAGTCCATCTTTTGATTCGGGATTCAGAATTTTTATCTCATCAATACTTACATTATATTTCTTGCTAATGGAATAAAAAGTTTCCTTTGGCTCCACAATATGGGTTATGAAATTACTTTCTGATCCTATATGGAGTGTTCTTTCAGATGATTGAGCGGTAGGTTGAGGTTTCGTTTCTTCCTTTTTGGGTTGAGTTACAGGTTTTTCAGTAGTTTTTGTTTCTTCCTTTTTTACTGAAGTTTCTGTCTTTACAGGTATTGTGGATGAACTTTTTACTACCGGAATGCGAATTACATCGCCCGGATGGAGGCCGCGCTCGAATATTTGTGGATTTGCCTGAATAATAACTTCCTGTGTTACATTATATTTACGGCTAATGGCAAAAAGCGTCTGCCTGCGTTCTACTGTATGTAAGATGTACTCGATATTCTCTGAAACAGACTGTTTTGAAACTGCTTGTGGCCTTTTACCTGATGTTTTGGGAATAAGAATTTCCTGCCCCGCCTTCAGTCCATCGTGAATTTGAGGATTTATATTGTTGATATCAGATTGTGATACCCCGAACTTCTTGCTGATGGCATACAATCCTTCAGAGGGTTGTACGTTGTATCTGTAGTATTCTTTACCGTTAATAATTTCAATCGGGTAGGAGGCTTGCTGAGTGTAAGCTATTGGCGAATAGCAGATTAAGCCTGATATCAGCAGAATAATAAACTTAAGCTTCATGTCTTGAAATTATAATTACACAATCCTTTTGTTCTGTTTTTTTCAAAAAAACTTTTTACAAATGTACTAAAAATTATACATCAAGTGGAATAATCAACAATAAATAACGCATTTTTTTGTTTATAAAAGAGTAATTTTACAGTTTTAACGGAATGAATCAACAGATATAACTCATTCTGACAACATGAAATAACAGCCGGTATGAAACGTGCAATTTTACTCTTTTCGATGATAATTATCACCTGGGCTGCATTTGCACAGTTGACTGCTGTGGGCAAGTTTACCACGGTTTCGCATCAGGCAGATGTCAGTTCTATTTACCTGTTTAGCACTATAGATGATAAAACTGAAATACACTACAAAAGCAACAAACCCGATGCTTTTATTCGTTGGTTTACCTACCTGAACGGTGTAAAAACACCCCTGGCAACTGTTTCAACTGCTTCCAATTCTACATCCGTTGATACCTGGTTCAAACCACTGAATAATACCGGATACATTGTAAGTGCAGATGGAGTGGAAACATCATGTTGGGTGTTTGATTACAGCAAATACCTTTTCGCTTCCAACTCCTTCACAGTCTCCGACGGTGAAACACCCTGCGAAGAAATTGCTGTCAATTTGCACGGAGTAATACCTGAATTCACATACCAAAGTCCACTTGGCCGGATTCTGACTTTATCGCGGGAATGTAAGCTGAAGTACAACACATTGACGTGGAATGGCGAAAACTGGGAAAACCGGGACACCACGATGAACTTAAAGGTACCTCCACCGGATTTTCAGGTTGAAGTTCCGCTGACTAATACAGGGTTTACACTCACCGGCGATCAGTTTGCCTCCGAACTGGACTTGCAGCCTGGAGTCATTTATGCCGATG
>JAGPGR010000378.1 GCA_018055865.1 Paludibacteraceae bacterium
GTACAATGCCGGACTCAGTTCAGGTTAATTACATCAATGATGTTGCTGACAATGTGGTTCCTAATGGTTTGGGAATTGTTAGCACAGTGCTGCAAAAAGCGAAACTGCATTTAGGAACTCACACCCGTTTGGTTCGCCAATACAATGAAAATGCCAACAACAACGATGTGGTTTATGTAGGCGAACTGACAGGTGATGCCGGATCGCGTATCGAAACAGGATTTGTTGATGGCCGTTATTTCCGTTACGATATTGGCGGATTGGGTACAGACGCTGTTTTCAACGGAGAAATAGGCGCGTTTACCAAATCGCACGTAGCAGCTACAGACACTACTGAAGCCGTAACTACTTATGCAGTTAACGGTGTGGGTATTACCAAATCAGGTGCAGGAAGCTGGACTGTAAACGGTAATTTCAATTTCCCGGCAGGCACCAGAGGAAGTCAGGTAAATGTAAGCGGTGGTAAATTTATTATTAATGGCGATATAATGTTTCCTAATACTACAAAAGAAGGCAGTCAGATGAATGTAACGGGTGCCGGAGTTTTGGATGTTAATGGGGAAATTACTTTTGCAACAGACTCTGCTGCACACGTTATAAAGGTTGTTAATGGTACACTGCAATTACACAAGTCAATTATTGCTCCTGCAATTAACCAAATTGCTCTTACTGTAGATTCGGCTGGTGTACTCAAAACCGGCAATAATTCTATTGGCGCATCCTCTGTTTTAATCAACGGTACGGTAGAAGGCGGTGGTACTTATGCCAACACTTTCTCACTTACAAGTGATGACGCTATCTTGAAACTGAAAGTCTTCGGTTTTGAAGAAGGAAACTATGAGTATGTTGATGCATTGGGCGATATCAGCATTAAGAAAGGTACTATTGATATTGCTGTAAGCGGATTGCTGGTTGGAAGCAAGCAGATTACCATTCTGAAAGCGGGAGGTAATTACGATATTCTTGATAATATGGAATTTGTTAAAGTGCTGGTAAATGGACAGGATATTACCGGTAATACAGCTGAGACTGAAGTACCTGATGGTGGCGGAATTTTCTACTTCGATCCTGAAACAGGAGTATTAGGGCATTTGGGTACAACTGCAGTATCGGATGTGAACGCTGGAAAAGAAGTGAAACAAATTGAATATTTCAACTTCTTAGGTCAGAAAATATCAAAATATCAATCTGGTTATATCTTAAAGAAAATAACTTATACAGACGATAGTGTTCAAACTGTAAAAGTTTTGAATAAAGATAGAGAATAAATAATCGTCGGTAACTAAGATATTTTTGAACCGAATATAACTGACTAAAGATGATATTATGTAACCTTTCAGTTATTTAATATAATTCACAAAAAAAAATCCCATAAACCAGATTTGATTTTTGCTTTATGGGATTTTTTTATTTTTTTATTTCTTTGGATTGATCTATAATTACGTTGTTTTATTATGAAAAAACTTACTTCCATTTTTAAAATCTCATTTCTTATCTTCTTTTGCTTATTTTTTTCTGATCTGCCACTCTCAGCTCAAAGAAAAATGGAAAAACTCGATCGTGGCGTTGTTGCGGTTCGCAACAGTTCGTCGAACTACTTTGTGAGTTGGCGTTATCTGGCTACCGACCCCGAGGATATTCAGTTTAACCTGTATGCCAAAAAAACGGGTGGCTCATTTACCAAACTTAATACTTCTCCGTTAACTGTTCCGAATTTTCAGACTTCTACTTCGGCAGTTACCAATGGAACTCAACTTTATGTTACTACGGTAATAAACGGTACTGAAGGTGCTCCAAGTCAGATTTTTACTATCAATGCCACCGGATTCAATTCCTATCGGAGTGCATTCCTGGATATAACTTACAATCCGGCATCAGACGGTTTGGAATTACACAAATACTCAACTAAATTCATCTGGCCTGTCGACCTCGACGGTGATGGTGAATACGATTTTGTGGTGGATCGCCTTTCTGTGGATGGAGGTTCACATAAAGTTCAGGCATATTTGCGAAATGGTACTTTGCTCTGGACTATTGACATGGGACCAAACGTAAGCATCTGCGAAGGGCAGGATGATATGGTTATTGCTTATGATATGGATAGCGATGGCAAAGGTGAAGTGGTTGTAAAAAGCAGTGATGGAACAATTTTTTCGGATGGAAAAGGGGTGAATGGTTCAACCTCGCTCGACACTGACAACGATGGAATTATCAATTACAGTGTTCAAAATGTAAAAAATCCACCTCAGTATGTAACAGTTATCGATGGATTGACCGGTATTGAAAAAAACAGTATCGAAATGAAATATCCTTCGAACTATACCCGAACCAACAAAGCTATTTTCATGGGAACAGAATATTCCAATCTGAATGGCTATATGACAATTTTGTATCTCGATGGAAAACACCCAAGCGTTGGATTTATGTATAAAACCCGCACAAGTTCCGATAAATATCACTGGTATTATGCATCTGCTTATGGTTATAATGCTGCGGGACAATGGATTAATCATTACAACTGGGAGCTGGGATACACTCCTGCAGCCGAGTTTCACAGCATCAGAGC
>JAGPGR010000379.1 GCA_018055865.1 Paludibacteraceae bacterium
CGTATCCAAGCTGTTGAAGTTCAGACAGAAGTTGTTTGTATATTTTGAGTGTAAAGTCCATGCGTTTGTTATAAGTTTCAGAGTTTATCTATTTTAACGGCCGTTACAGTAACCGCTGTTACAATTCGATATTTTTATTTAAAGCGGTACTGATAATCAGGGTTTGAACGCATAACTTTAGCACTTTCGGGATAATTCTCAATAAACCAGGAAAAAAATGCAGTTACATCAATTTTATCAGCAAGCATTTTTTGTCGCCGTTGCTGAAAAATTTTTTTCAGATCAGGTAATGCCAACAAATCGTCGAGTTTGGCAAAAAGTTTTTGCGGTTCAGCCGAATGAATACCATACGTCAGTTCATATTTGTTCTCAAGTTCATTTAATACGCTTATTTTCCCGGCAAAATCATTGAAACGAACCGAAGGTGTCCCAAGCATCGCAGCTTCTACCGACATGCTCTGACTGTCGCCAATATAAAGTGTAGCAAAAGCCATTAGATGATGAATATCCAGTGGATTGATATTCAAGCGATACTTCTCAAACTCCAAAGGCAATTCTCTTTCGGAACTAATGTAAATATCACCATGCGGCTGAAGTCGTTCAATCATTTTCTTTGCCAACTCATTATTCAGACCTTTTATACCATTGTCGTGATGCGCATTCAGCTTCGCAAAACGAATAAGGAAATAAGGTTTTTCTGCAGAAAAATACTTATTTACCACATTCCTGTCGGCTTTGAAATAATTTGGATGAAGATAGGTTAGTTTTTGAAAACCGGAATATTTGTATGATTTATTTTCCCACTGAGCATTATCACACACAATAGGTGATAAAATGGCTGAAGCAGTCGGATATACCATTCCGGCATAACGTGGAACTACTTCGGCATCATCTTCTCCTGTTACAATCACATTTATTCCCGCAATAACCCTTGCCGCAAAAGATAAAGTAGAACCAACCAGAACTTTTA
This sequence comes from Paludibacteraceae bacterium, assembly GCA_018055865.1. Taxonomy (GTDB): domain Bacteria; phylum Bacteroidota; class Bacteroidia; order Bacteroidales; family Paludibacteraceae; genus UPXZ01. Next base: position 971 of record JAGPGR010000379.1, read on the forward strand.
TTTCATTCCTCTTTATGAAACGAATCATAGCAAATTCCATCTGCAAAACAGATTTTATCAGACCTAATCTGGAATCTGAGCGATCTTCACGGATTACTGTATAACTATAGCCGGAATTTATAAGAAGGTCCTCTAAAATATCTTTTTTCTTTATTACAATATGCACCTTGTGATCATTTTTTAAAAGCGCACTGATCACATTACGAAACATGTAAAAATGGGCCGGATGACCCAGAAATATTCCTATTTGCATAGCTTATAAAGTTCTTTTACAGTCACAAAGTTATATTCTTTTTTTTGCCAAAATTTCAGTTCCTCTTCGAACAATGGAAATGCTGCCACTCCAAGATTTTTCTTTTTCAGCTTCACGCGGAGCACATCCGAAAAGTAATGAAGTAAGATATTAGCTTCTCGACGGTGAATTTGCATTTGTTCTTCGTTTTCCTCCACAAATTCACTGGGATGAATCAAAAAATTGACGGCTTTGGTCGAGTTTTTAGTTTCGAGAAAAACCATATATCTAATCAACCTATTGATCAGGGGAGATAATCTCATCAATGTTCCAATGTAAGGTAAACCGAAACCGGAAACCGGAAATTCGGTAATGCCAGAGTTTCCTTTTCGAGCCAGATTATATTCGTTTGCTTGATATGAGCTACGGGGAGCACCAAGCCATTGCATTTTATTTTTGCTACCCAGCGACATAAACATATCAAGACGTTGAGGTGCTACAGAACTATCTGTCAAGAAACCAGCACTTTTCAAAGCATTTACTGTATGTTCATTTACTCTCAATGCCGGCGCTCTGAACGAGATTACTTCTTCGCCGGAAATATCTTCTAGGATTTTTTTTGCTTCCGAAAGATGTGTCAATTGGTCCTCGGGCGAGAGTACATCAAAGGCTTTTGAGTGCTCGTGAGTAAGACCATGACAAGCCACCTCATGACCATAAGGTAAAATCATTTTTACCACATCAGGATATTTTTTCGCAAAATCGGCTACAAAATAAAAAGTAGCTTTCACATTGTAACGAGCATACAAATCAAGCAGACCGGGCATAGCTTCCTGCCATACTTTCACGCCAATTTCATCATGCAAACTACCATTGATCGATGTAGTTTCCACATCGTTGGTTATAAGGCAATAATTCGTCATTCGGGAACTCATATTTTCAGTACTACACCACCCCACGAATATCCCACTCCGAAACCTGCCAACAGAACATTTCCATTTAATTTATCCTCTTTGCCGGCTTCGTACAAAGCAATAGGAATAGTAGAAGAAACAGTATTCCCGACTTTCTCAAGATGGATATAAAAATTTTCCTGATCGATATCAATCAGTTTGCGCAAATAATTCATCATATATTTGTTTGCCTGATGAAATACAAACAGATTTATCTCATTCTGTTTTAATTCATTCTTATTCAGCACATCTTCAACCAAAACCGGCACTGCTTCGGAAGTGAAATTAAATATCTCACCGCCATTCATAAACAAAAAGTCGGACGATTTTGGATTACCTGATTCATCAAAAAACAAGTCATTCTTGGCGTCAGCTTGACGCATCGCACCTTTCTTCACAATCAGATTTTC
>JAGPGR010000380.1 GCA_018055865.1 Paludibacteraceae bacterium
CTGAAATTCCCAACACGCTGCCCCGGTTTTGCGGTGGAAAACTTCCCACCAGAATAGCCTGCCCGGTTGTGTTGGTAAATGCTGCGCCAATGCCCTGCAGGTAACGTGCTGCAATGAGCCAACCTCCCGATGGAGCCAAACCGCATAAAAGTGATGACAGTGAGAAAATGATCAGACCTGCTTTGTAAAGCCTGGCAACTCCCGAAATATCGCTCCAGCGGCCTACCGGAAGCAGAAACATGGCAGTAGCCAGCAGAAAAGAAGTGATGATCCAACTAAGCGTAACGGCATTTTGGCCAAACGTCTTTTCGATTGAGGGCAGGGCTATGTTGATGGAGGATATCAGAAATGTACCCATAAACGAAGTTATGGCCACAACCGTCAGAATGGATATTTGCTTCTTAGACCAATTCATTGAATGCGTCTTTTTTTATAACGGCAAAGTAAAGCATAAAAAGGCATTCAGCAAAATTCAATCACTGATAGTTTCTTAATGGATAAATCATGCTGTTTGTGCTATGAAAAAATCCAAATCATCAATCATTCCCTATTAGAAACTATTTTTTCAGAATTAAAAATTTACCAGAGTCACTTTCTCCGAAACGGAAAAAGTACTTTTCCTGGTTCCTGCATTATAACTTCCGCCGGTAGAGTATCCGTTAACGGTTGTTCCGCCGCTGTAACTGCCACCGGTAAATACAGAAAAGGAATTGCCTGTTTTTAATGCCGGAGAGGAAAACTGCAGATAAAAAGCACTTTTAATAGGCTTGAAAGTGACGAGTGAATTGCCGCCGGCGTCCTGAATGTTGATTAAATTCGAACCCAAGGATGATGAGCTTATTTTCAGACTGTTCTGAGTGGAAGTGCTGCCCGGATTCTTAATCAAAGTGCCCGCATTAGGACCGCTTCCTACAAACAGACCGTTTGAAATAATAAAATCTCCCAGGCAGGTGGCAACTACTTTTGAGTTGTCGTATGGTCCCTGAATTACCGTTGTACCTCCATCGATATGTATGTTGCCATCGCTCACAAGTCCGTGGCTCAACGTGTTGATATACAGATTGCCACCTGAAATGGTAAGCCTGCTGCTATCCGGCTGCGTAGTGGCAGTTTCGTATGTGGCATTAATGGCTATCTTATTAGTTGTCAGCTGTGTGGTCCCACCCGAAAGAGTGATAAAGGGACTTTTTATACCTTGCTTTGAATTTTTCATCACGGTGATATCGCCACCGTAGATATGAACCAGTGAATCGCTTCGCAATCCCTGACTTTCGAGGGAGGTGAGTGACAGTTTCCCGTTTTCGATCAGAATTCGTTTTGAAGTATTAATTCCATCGCCCATAGCTGAAGTGAGTGTAAGATTACCGCCATTGATTTTCACATAACCCCGTCCTGCTGTTTCGGTGTTGTCCGATTTCAGCGCATGCCCGGTACTTACCTGTACGTTTATAATTCCATCGTGTACGATTATATAATTTTTTCCCCGTATGCCGTCGTCCAGGGCATTGATGTTGAAATTCCCGCTGTTGATAATGACTTCATCATCGCATGAAATGGCATCGTTGTGGTTTCCGGTCACGTTTAGTGTTCCTTCGCCTGTAAAAGCCAGGTAGGCATTGCTGAAAAAGGTGGCTTGCGGCTCACCCGTGTTGATATAATTCACCGGATCTGAGAACGTACTGGTTGTCCCTTTTTTCAGAAAAACGATTACTTTGGATGCCGACTGAATGAAAAAAGGCGCTGTTGTAGTATTTGACATGGTTACACCATTGAGCATTATTTTTAGTTTTGCTTTGGGCGCATTGACTATGAGCTGACCATCGGTCAGATTGCCACTGATGGCATAATAGCCTCCGGCAGTGATGGTAGCTGTAGTTCCGGCTATCATTACATCGACCGAGGATGAGGTGATAGAATTTTGGTTGAATGTGATAGTTTTCACATTATTGTCGTCCCACAGATAATCTGTTGCAGTTTCATCTTTGGTAGTATCTTTACCTATTACGTTTTCGGGGTCGCATCCCGAAATAATAACTGACAGAATGGTAAGCAGAGTCAGATTAATGAGTATTTTTTTCACAAACAGGTTATTTTAAAGTGATTGAGTATTTGATGTCCAATATGTATTTTCCGGAATAATCTGCTACGTCTGTGCCTAATTCCTTGTTGTAAATCCCGGATAATTTTACTGAATTGTATTTGTTTAATTTGTATTTTAAAAAAAACGAGTAGCGGAGTTTGTCAAATTTGTTACCGTCGGGGTTGTTCAGTTCGTAGAAACTTTCTAATTCCATACCCGGAGTCAGTTTGCTTTTTGGAATGTCGTATTGAGTCTGAATGGCGTTTTTCCACATCAGAGCAGGATTGATTTTGTATGTGTCGGTATTCCCGAAATCATCCAATCGTTTACTGGCGTTTTTGGTGGTGAGCTGCAGCCCTTCAGAAAGTGAAAAATCAAATCTTCCCCATTTTTGTTTACCGGTGATGCCCGCGTTGAACCGATTCCGGAACTGATAGTTGAGGTATTTTTGGTCGAGTACATTCATCAGTGTATATCCGA
>JAGPGR010000065.1 GCA_018055865.1 Paludibacteraceae bacterium
GGCTCAAATCGTGTCGGCGGTCGTATTTAGCCGGAAAAATTCGCCCATAGTTCAGCTCCTGCCCGGGGCGATCGAAGAGCCGTTCGGTTTTCGACCAGGTATAGCCGAGCCATCCGGTAGTGCTTCCGAACGAGCGTTGAGCCAGAAACTCCACACCGTAAGACCAACCGCGCCCCATCACCACTTTTTCTTCCCAGCCGGATGATTCGCCCATAAAGGATGCGCCGTCTTTGTATTCTATCAGGTTATTCATGGACTTGTAATACCCTTCGAGTGAGAGATCAAGCTGGTTTTTCAGGTTGTAAAAAATCCCGAAGGCATACTGGTCGGATTTCATCGGGTCGATGAGCTGAGTAGCCGGCACCCACAGGTCGGTAGGCATGCTGATGCTGTTGTTCGAAAGCAGGTGAATGTACTGATTCATGTGTGCATAGCCTGCTTTGAGCGAGAGGTTATCGGTAATCGATGCACGAAATCCCAACCGGGGTTCAAGTGAGAGATAATTTTTCTGCTGCACATTGAAAGTGGAAAAATGGATACCAGCATTGACTTTGAAACGTTCCGAGAGGGTGATGTTATCTTCCAGGTATGTCATTGTTTCGTGTGCGTAGATGTTGCCTTTCCCGATTACCGTATCTAATTTCTGGCTTTGATTGTTGTTATTGTTGGAAAAATAGAACGTAGATACATCAGGGCGAAACGTGTGGTACGTGTAATTAGTTCCGAATTTAATATCGTGCGATGTATTGGGTGAATAATCAAAATCTGCTTTCAGTGAATAATCCTCAATGCCCGAACGGTAGCCCACTTTGAACTCCTCGGTCTCCGTTTTTGGCGGAGTGACTGATTTATCGGTGCTTTCGGAGAGATACCCTACGTTCATATTGGAGCGGTAGCGGGTGTAGGCCGCTGTCATGTTCATAAACAATTTATTAGTAACCAGATGATTCCATCGCAGTGCTGCTATCGCATTTCCCCAGTCCCAGTTCAGGTTCATCCAGTCGCTCATCTCCCGTTCTGCATAGGAATTGTTGTTGGTGCGGTATTTGGTGTAAATGGCATCGTCACCCAGGTATGCACTCAGAAAAAGTTTGTCTTTTTCGGAAAATTTATGGGTAAATTTGGCATTGAGATCGTAGAAATAGTAACCGGCAGTGGTTCTTGAAGCATCTTCGCCCATGTTCTGTTTGGCATACCACTTGATAATGGGCTGGCTCAATATGTCCATGTAGGTACGGCGGGCCGAAATATTAAAAGTGGTTTTTTCTTTCCAAATCGGTCCTTCCAGGTTAAATTTGGATGAAATAAGCCCAATACTCACGTTGCCGTGGTAGTTTTTATCGTCCCCGTCCTTCATTCTCACATCCACTACCGATGACAGCCTTCCGCCGAACCGGGCCGGAAAACTTCCTTTGTACAGGGTTACATTTTTTACGGCATCGGTGTTGAATGCCGAGAAGAAGCCGAACATGTGATTGACGTTGTAAATTGGAATTCCATCCAGCAGCATCAGGTTTTGATCCGGTCCGCCTCCGCGAACATACAATCCGGCGGAACCTTCAGTGCCCGATTGAACTCCCGGCAGCAGTTGAAGAGCTTTTATCAGGTCATTCTCACCAAAAAGAGAAGGAATATTTTTGATTTGTTCTATCGGTACGTCAATGGCGCTCATCTGCGAACCTTTCACACCCAGTTCGTTACGCCGACCTACTACGGTTACTTCTTTCAGAGCAATGCTGGCATCTAATTTTACATGTATCACCGTGTCTTTGGTCAGTCTGAATGTTCGGATTTCAGGAGTATAGCCTACGTAATTGTAATTCAGCACCACTTCACCCGCATTCAGGGTAATGGAATAATACCCGAAATTATTGCTCACAGTGCCTTTTTCGGATGCATCGTCGAAAACCGAAGCGCTAATCAGTGTTTCGCCGTTTGAAAAATCGGTGATGTATCCGCTGATGGTATAGCGCTGAGCCTGAACAAGGAATGTACAGAATATTAGTAGTAAAAGGATGAATGCTTTTCGGGTCATCGTAGTTTTGTTGAGTTGAATGCGCAAAGGTAAGAAAATTCTGAATAGTCATTGGGGTTACGTTTTTTTTATAGCATATAAAAAATCCTAATTTTGTGTGGTAAGTGCTGTGTGGTATCAGTTATCATAATGTGTTGTAAATCATCGGGATTTGACAGTTTATGCCAATAGCGGAGTATGATTAGATTTTGATTTTCAGGCAAAAAAAAAACTCCTGCAGTTTGCGTTGCAGGAGTTTATTATGTCAGGGTTCAAGGGTTGGTTCTTCTTGCGGTGCCACTGGAAGAGTTGCGTCCTGAATTTTATTTACTTTCTTTTGAGCTTTCACGGCATTTTTCTTAGCTTTTTCAGCGTTTTTATTTGCTTTTTCTACTTCTTTCTGCAGTTTTTTTGCCTCTTTTTGAGCTTTCGCTTCGGCTTTTGCAGCATCTTTCTGAGCTTTGTCGATTCTTTTTTGTTGAGCAGCGGCTTCTTTTGCTGCTTTTTTTTCAGCTTTTTCTTTTTCTTTCAGCGCCTTTGCTTCGGCTTTTGCTGCTTTTGCATTCGCTTTATCTATCAGTTTTTGAGCTTTTACAGCCTCTTTTTCAGCCTTCTGTGCTGCTTTATCTTTTTGCTCCAGAGCCCTGGCGTTGGCTGCATCTATTTTCTGCTGAGCTTTTTCAGCATTCAGACGTGCTTTTTCAACTTCCTGAGCTGCTTTTTCATTAGCTTTTTCCATTTCTTTTTGTGCTTCCTGAGCTTTTTCCTGTGCCTTTTCAGATTCCAGTTGAGCTTTATCAGCTACTTTCTGAGCTTTTTCGTTTTCTTTTTGAGCTCTTTCGGCTTCTTTCTGAAGTTTTTCAGCTTCTTCCAGCTTTTGCTTTTGTTCCTTCAGGTAGGCTTCCTGTTCGGCTTTTACTTGTTTGTTGTAAATCTCGCGGTGTTCAACGTTTTTTGTGTAGGGATTTTCGTTTCGCATTTCTATCTCTATCTGTTTCGCATTTCTCAAATCCACATCTCTGAATTTATCGGGAGCTACGGGACTGTTGAACCATTGTCCGTTGTCTTCGTAAATGTATACATTCTTGTTCAGATCGAAATAGATATTTTGATCGGGCAGGAATACGTGAGTGGTCTTGGCGTTGTAACCATTAGCAGGTGCCCAGGGTGGCAGAGTAGTTTCGGCCAGAATGTGAAATGACATCGAGGTTGTTATTGTCATAACAACAAGTGCGAAAAAGATTTTTTTAGTCTTCATAGGATGGTTTTTATAGATGTTTATTAAATTAACAAAAAGAACTCCAAATTCAGTGCCAAAAGTATAAATAATCATTCAAAAAAACAACTCCTGCAAGTTGTTGATTGTCAGGAGTTGTTACCATCGTTTTATTTACAAAAAATAGTGTGTGAATTTCAATTCAATATTTATCATGAAAGCCCATTTTTACCATCTGCTTATGTTTTTTTCGTTGTATTTGTGGTATTTCTTTGCAGCTTTTTGATTGGCTTTTTGGTATTTTTTATTCATTTTATACATGTCTTTGCTGTATTCTCTGCGATTTTTATCCATTCGTTTGTAATATTCCTTCTGAGCTTTCGGGCTCCAGTATTTTGTCCGGTGAGTATGGTTGTACACGTACGGACGATTGTTGTGAATCATCAACTGTACCTGAGGTACTGCCCGTAAGTTCACGTTTCTATACATTACCGGCAATGCTGTGCTTGCTGTCCAGTTTCTTCCGTTCATGTACATATACACTCCGCGATGAAGATCGTAATAGAAATTTTGCTGCGGAAAATAGATCTGCCTTGTTTTTTCTCTGTATCCGTGAGCGGGCGCCCAGTGTGGAGTAACTGCTCCCGATTCAACCGGCATGGCAATTGTCAGTGCCAACATTGCAGCGAATGCAACGATTAATTTCTTTGTTTTCATAATGTCAAGTATTAAATGGTTACTGAATTTAGCTTCTTGCTTACAGTAATCCAATTACTGTGCCAAAAAAAACACCCTTTGTCTTAAAATTAAAGACAAAGGGTGAATAAATGTAAAATGCTGTGTCTGATTACAGCAGGTATTGTTCGCTGATGGATTTGTGTTCCTGTACCCGACGAATGGTATCGGCAAACATGCCGGAAATACTCAAAATCCGGGCTTTCGAACATTTTTCACAATCAAAAGGAATAGAATCCGTAAAAGCAATTTCGGTCAGTTTAGAGTTTGCAATGCGATCACTTGCACTTCCCGACATCACGCCGTGCGAAACGATGGCACGAACGCTCAGAGCACCGTTTTCTATCATCAGGTTGGCGGCTTTACACAGCGTACCGGCCGTGTCCACCATATCGTCCACTATTATCACATTTTTGCCTTCCACGTCGCCTATTATTCTCATTTCGCCAATAACGTTGGCTTTTTCGCGCGTTTTGTGACAGAGCACCATCGGCACTTCCAGGTGTTTGGAGTAAGATCCTGCCCGTTTGGAGCCGCCCACATCGGGCGAAGCAATGACCAGATTATCAAGATTCAACGATTTGATGTACGGGATAAATATAGTAGAAGCATACAGGTGGTCAACAGGCACATTGAAAAATCCCTGAATCTGATCGGCATGCAGATCCATGGTGATTACGCGGTCAACACCCGCTACAGTGAGCATATCTGCTATCAGCTTGGCGCCGATAGACACGCGGGGCTTATCCTTACGGTCCTGACGAGCCCAGCCGAAATACGGAATAACGGCAATAACCTTGTAAGCCGAAGCCCGCTTGGCAGCATCTATCATAAGCAAAAGCTCCATCAGATTGTCAGAATTCGGAAAGGTGGACTGAACCAGGTAAATGTATTGACCGCGAATGGATTCTTCGTACGATACGGAAAATTCTCCATCCGAAAAATGTTCAATATTCATCTTTCCTAACGGCCAGTTAAGACTTTTACAAATTCTTTCGGCTAAGTAGCGGCTTTTGGTACCTGCAAATACTTTGAAAAGGGTTGAATCTTCTGACATAAAATTAGGTGAGTTAAGATTGTGAAATGCGCTGCAAAATTACTGAATTTTAGATGAAAAGGAAAAAATTTCGTAACAAAAAATTCAAATTTCTTAATAATCTGAAAGTCAGATACGTATTCGGATTTTGATAAAACGGATATGGATTAATTGAATCATTGCAAACGTTTGAAATCTTTTTGAATCTCTTTTTAGGACTTATCCAAAGTTGAATTGTTCATAATGAAGTAATTTTGAATTTAAATACTAGCCCGAAATCATTTTTTTTAGAGAAAAGACCATGAAGATACACTTTAATATCCCATATTTTACCCGGTGGGGACAACGAATTTCAGTTTCCGGAAATATTCCTCAACTCGGTAACAACGACCATAGCAAAGCATTGCCGCTGAGTCTTGGCGGACACGAAGTCTGGTACGGTGAAATTGACCTGGAAACTGCTCCCGGTGAATCCATCAGCTACTCTTACGTCCTTTTTGATGAGAATACCGGAAAATATCAGGAAGAATGGGGCGATAACCGCACTGTCTCATTGAAAAAGAACGTTGAAAATTACTTTTGTTTCGATACGTGGAATACTGCCGGGAGCGTCGAAAACGTTTTCATGACTTCCCCTTTTCGCAAAGTGCTGCTCAAACCAAATACACAACCCCAACAGGCAAAAACCCCAAAAAACTTCAGCCACAAATTCATAGTCAAAGCTCCGTTACTCAAATCAAATCAGGCACTTTGCATGATTGGCAACTGCAGTAAGTTGGGCAACTGGACTGTTTCAAAACCCGTAATGATGAACCTGAACGGCGATGATTGGGAACTAAAGATAGATCTGAGCAATGTGGATGGCGAAATACATTACAAATATGGCATTTACGATGCCGATGCTGCTCATTTTCTCTATTTTGAACAGGGACCCGACCGGATTGCCGCCGTGCTGAAGGATTCAATTGTCCAGGTAAACGATGGTTTTATTCGAGTAGATAATCAGTCGTGGCACGGAGCCGGCATAGGATTACCCGTTTTCAGTATCCGCACCCGCCAGAGCTTTGGAGTAGGCGATTTTTCGGATTTGAAATTATTGGTTGACTGGTCTGAAAAAATAGGCATGAAACTCATTCAGCTGCTGCCCTTGAACGACACTACCGGCACTCATACCGAACTGGATGTGCTCCCTTATGCCGCCATTTCGGCTTTTGCGCTTAATCCGTTGTTTCTCAATCTTCCCGCGTTGGGTGCACTGCCGGATACCAACTTCATGAAACAGCAGTACAAACCCAAACAGGCAGAACTCAACGCTCTTCCGCTTATTTCATTTCTCGAGGTGATAAACTTCAAACTGAACTATGCCAAAGAAGCCTATCTTCACCAAAAAACCGATTTTTTCAACGATCCGGATTACAGGGAATTCTTCGAACGAAATGCTTACTGGCTGGTGCCTTATGCAGCTTACTGCGTGCTGCGCGATCGTTTCGGAACGAATGATTATCGTCAGTGGAACGAATTCTCGCAATTTGACATAAATAAAATTGCTGAATTTACAGCAGCCGAACAACCCCATTTCGACGAAGTCGGAGTGAATTACTTCATCCAGTATCACCTTCACAGGCAGCTTCATGAGGCCGGTTTGTATGCCAATGAGCATGGTGTAGTGCTGAAAGGAGATATCCCAATAGGTGTAAACCGCAACAGTGTAGATACCTGGGTAACTCCCGAACTTTTTCACATGGATATGAATGCCGGTGCTCCGCCTGATATGTTTGCCATCAAAGGACAAAACTGGTCGTTGCCCACCTACAACTGGGAAGTGATGAAACAAACCGGATTCAAATGGTGGAAACAGCGCTTCGAGCAAATGTCAAACTACTTTGATACGTTCCGGATCGACCATATACTTGGATTTTTCAGAATCTGGGAAATTCCGACTGCTCAGGTGGAAGGAATAATGGGACATCTGAATCCTTCTATTCCGCTATATATCAATGAATTTGGCGAAAAAGGAATCGGATTTGACTACAATCGGTTCTGCAAACCTTACATTACAGACCAGATACTTTGGGATTTCTTCGGTGAAGAGGCCGGATGGATCAAAGCCAATTGCCTTCAGGTGGAAGACGGCTGGATTCTACGCCTGAAACCCGAATTTCAAAGCCAGGCTTTTGTGGAAAATCTGTATAAGGATGGCAAAATTTCCGAAAGAGTCAAATACGGACTGTATGACCTCATTTCCAATGTGCTGCTTTTTGAGGTGGAAGGTTCCAATGGTACTCAGTTCTACCCGCGCTACGGCATGCATTTTCTTCGTTCCTATGCCGAACTCGACGAACATGTCAGGAAAGGACTGGACGAACTTTACATCCACTACTACTATCACCGTCAGGACGGAAACTGGTATGAATCGGGGCTTGACAAACTTCCGGCATTGAAGCGCGCCACCAACATGCTCATTTGCGGCGAAGACCTCGGAATGATGAATCCGGCTGTAACGGCCGTGATGAAAGAACTGGGAATATTAAGCCTCGAAATTCAGCGTGCACCGAAGAGCAACAAAATAGAATTTGCACATCCGGCAGATGCACCATATCTCTCGGTTGTTACGCCTTCGACACACGATATGAGCACCATACGTGGCTGGTGGGAAGAAGACCGTACCATCACACAAAAATTCTATAATTCACAGTTGGGGCATTGGGGCCAATCGCCCTATTTCTGCGAGTGGTGGATTTCTCGCGATATTATTTTGCAACACTTATATTCACCGGCCATGTGGGCCATTTTTCAGATGCAGGATTTGCTGGGAATTTCAGAGAAACTTCGTCGCGATAATCCGCACGAAGAACGAATAAACGATCCTTCTAACTCCGAAGCAAGCTGGCGCTACAGAATGCACATCGCCATCGAAGATCTGATGGAGGAAGACGAATTCAACAACGAACTGAAAAATTTCATTGTTCAGTCGGGAAGGTAACAATAAGTTTTTTATAAATGTCCAGCAGCAAAAATCCCCATTACTTAAGGAGTGATGGGGATTTTTGTATCAGGACTTTTCAGGCAGCCCGGCGGATTTGCTTTTAGCCAGATATTCGTTAAACAAAATTCCCGCTATGATTAGCAACAAGCCCGTTACGGTGGTGAAATATATTTTTTCTCCCA